>CAYWMZ010000302.1:0-3806 GCA_964459485.1 uncultured Desulfocapsa sp.
TACGGTGAAAAGGGAATGCGGTGAAAATCCGCAACGTTGGGCCAACGCTGTAAGCGGGGACAACGGTCACATGAAGTCACTGCCATTTTTATGGCGGGAAGGCGTGGCCGGAGGATGATCCGTGAGTCAGAAGACCTGCCTGGGAAAAAAAGGAAAAAGTTGTCCGTACTAGTCCGTATTATGCCAGTGGCATGATACGGACTTTTTTTATGCCCTCACGGAATAAAGATATTTTATAAAGGAGTTGCAAAATGGAAACCCAGATTGAACTGGCCAGGAAGGCGATTATCACACCGGAGATAAAAAAGGTTGCCGAACAGGAGGGCTTGGAGGCTCAATGGATATGTGAGCGGGTGGCTGAAGGCAGAATTGTTATTCCAGCAAACCCCAACCGCAAAAATCAGAAAATCGTGGGTATAGGCTTTGGCCTGCGTACCAAGGTCAATGCCTCCATCGGTACCTCTTCAGATATTGCCGATTATGATCTTGAGGTTCGGAAGGCACAGGTGGCAGAGGAGGAGAAGGCTGACACCTTGATGGAACTTTCAACCGGTGGGAAACTTGATGAGGTGCGCCGCAGGATTCTTGATTCCTGTTCACTTCCGGTGGGAAATGTCCCGCTGTATCAAGCCTTTTCAGAGGCCAGTCGTAAGTACCATAATCCGAACAAACTCGATCCTGAATACCTTTTTGAACTCATTGAGCGGCAGCTTGCTGATGGCATCTCATTTATGGCCATCCACTGTGGCATTAACCGGTATTCCATCGAACGCTTACGAAAGCAGGGCTATCGTTACGGGGGCCTGGTGTCTAAGGGAGGCACATTTATGGTGTCGTGGATGGAGTACAACAACGCTGAAAACCCACTCTACGAGCAGTTTGACAGGGTCTGTGCTCTGATGAAGAAGTACGATTCGGTTCTTTCGCTTGGTAACGGTATTCGGGCTGGGGCCATTCATGATAGCCATGATAGGGCCCAGGTGTCTGAGATGGTGATTAACTGTGAACTTGCTGAGATTGGGCGTGATAGTGGCTGCCAGATGATGGTGGAAGGCCCCGGCCATGTACCTCTCGATGAGATTGAAGGAAATATCATGCTGGAAAAACGGATGAGCGGCGGGGCACCTTACTATGTCCTTGGCCCATTGCCGGCAGATTCAGGTGCTGGATATGATCACATCACCTCGGCAATCGGTGCTGCAAGTTCAGCAAGATATGGCGCCGATCTTATCTGTTATATCACTCCGGCCGAACATCTGGCACTTCCCAATGAAGATGATGTGCGTGAAGGAATTCGGGCCACCAGGCTTGCTGCACGAATTGGTGATATTGCCAAGTACCCGGAACGCAGAGAGCATGAAAAACGTGTGGCCCTCACCCGGCGTGATACAAACTGGGATGAACACTTTAAATTATTGATGTTCCCGGAGAAGGCAATGGAAGTACGAAAATCTCGGAGCCCGGAAAATAAGAAGACCTGCACCATGTGTGGCGATTTTTGCGCCATGGAGCGTGGTAAGGATCTCTTTGCGGCTGATATGAAGGGCGATAAGATCACTTCCTAGGAGTTTTTCTTTTTATCAGAAAAAAAAGCAAAAGGCCCACTGTTGTGCAATGCAGAACAGCGGGCCTTTTCCGTTTCAATTCCTAGGACTGCTCGGAAAGGAATTATTTCTTTTTCTTTTTGTTCTTCTTATTCTTCTTTTTTTTGTCGCAGGATTTCTTCTTGGATTTTTTACTGCTACAGCACGTATCTTTTTTCTTTTTCTCTACCTTCTTGTTTTTACAGGAACCTTCCTTGCCGGATTTCTTCTTGTCTTTCTTCTTGGCCACGGTGACACTCCTCTTTTGAGTTTCTGATAGACTTCCTTTTGTCCTGTAGCTGCAAATGAATGGTATGGCTGGCAAGTGTCGGCCATCAATCAAAGCGTATTTGAGAGAAAGCGATCCTGCTCAAATAGGGATTTTATGGGAATGATTTGCAACTATAATATCATATGTCCTTTCATGGCCCATTACAAATAAATTATTCAAGAAGGTCTCAGCGGGTCAATTGCCGGTACTTAATCCTATGGGGCTGGTCAGCCTTAGGGCCGAGGCGTTTTTTACGATCCTGGTCATAATCGGAATAGTTCCCTTCAAACCAGACAACCTTGGAGTCGCCCTCAAAGGCGAGGATATGGGTGGCAATACGATCCAGAAACCAGCGGTCATGACTGATCACCACGGCGCATCCGCCAAAATTCTCAAGGGCCTCTTCCAGGGCTCGCAGGGTGTTGATATCCAGGTCGTTGGTGGGCTCGTCGAGCAGGAGTACATTCCCTCCTTCTTTGAGCATACGGGCCAGATGGACACGGTTCCGCTGACCACCGGAAAGCAGGCCAACCTTCTTCTGCTGATCAGATCCGGAAAAGTTAAATTTTCCAACATAGGCCCTGGAGTTTATCTCCTGGTTTCCGAGCCAAATGGTTTCTTGTCCCTCTGAGATGGCTTCCCAAATAGTGGATTCGGGATCTAAGATATCTCTGCTCTGGTCAACATAGGAGAGTTTTACGGTGTCGCCAAGACGAATGCTGCCCTCATCGGGTGTGTCGTCACCAGTCACCATCTTAAAGAGGGTCGATTTTCCGGCACCATTGGGGCCAATGATTCCAACTATGCCACCTGCCGGTAGTTTGAAATTCATATCTTCCACCAGGAGTTGTTCGCCAAACGCCTTGCGAATATGGTCGGCCTCGATAACGACTTTACCTAACCGGGGTCCGGGGGGAATGAAGATCTGAAGTTCTCTTGAAAGGCTGTCCGTCTCCTGGCCCATAAGTTTTTCATATGATGCTATACGGGCCTTTGATTTGCTGCGTCTGCCCTTGGGTGACATCTTGATCCAGTCAAGTTCTCTCTTTAAGGTGCGCTGCCGATCACTCTCTTTCTTTTCTTCATTGGCAAGGCGTTTTTCCTTCTGCTCCAGCCAGGATGAATAATTGCCCTTCCAGGGGATGCCCTGGCCGCGATCGAGTTCCAGAATCCAGCCAGCCACGTTATCAAGGAAGTATCTGTCATGGGTTACGGCAATAACCGTTCCCTCATACTGTTGCAGATGCTGCTCCAGCCAGGCTACGGATTCAGCATCGAGATGGTTGGTGGGCTCATCAAGGAGCAGGATGTCCGGTTTTTTAAGGAGAATACGACATAAAGCGACCCTGCGCCTCTCTCCACCCGAGAGGTGTTCACAGGTGGAGTCAGATGGAGGGCAGCGCAGGGCGTCCATGGCCATCTCAAGTTTGGAATCAAGATCCCAGGCATCGAGATGATCGAGTTTCTCCTGTACCTCGCCCTGACGATCAATGAGATCCTGCATGGCATCGTCGTCCATGGGCTCTGCAAATTTTTCGTTGATTTCGTTGAACTCCTGGAGAAGATCCACGGTGCTCTGAACCCCTTCTTCAACGATCTGTTTCACAGTCTTAGCTGGATCAAGTTCGGGCTCCTGAGGCAGGTAATCAACGGTGAGTCCAGGAGAGATGACGGTCTCTCCATTAAATTCGGTATCTATTCCTGCAAGGATACGTAGCAGACTACTTTTACCCGAGCCGTTCAGCCCCAGAACACCAATCTTGGCGCCGTAAAAGTAAGAGAGGGAGATATCTTTCAGGATGGGTTTGTCTGCGTACACTTTACTGACTTTGATCATCGAATAGATAATCTTTTTATCATCAACACTCATATTGTATTCCTGTTGGTTGTGGGGTTTTTGCGGATTTTGTTTAGAGCGATTGGTACTGCCTTAAAATTTTTTGGAATAGTAA
>CAYWMZ010000303.1:0-1331 GCA_964459485.1 uncultured Desulfocapsa sp.
CTTTTTTAGATATCGTATTTTTTCCTCCCCTCCCCTAACCCTTCCAAGAGTATCTGGAAGGGTTTTTTTTGCCCACCATCCAGAGATTTACAGCAATTCATTTTCAGGGAGTCAGGGCCAGAAAGAACAGGCCACTTTGGGATCGAGACTGTTAACCAGCCTGGCCAAAACAAAGCGCCCAAGATCTGTGGGGCCAAAAGGGTGACAATTGCCTACTCGACGCTGAGGGTTATCTGCCCTCAAGAAGTTGCTTCTCAACGGCAGGTCCCACCACTGTCCAGTCCACGCAGGGTTTTTCAAAGGTGGGCAGATGCACCAGAGGACAACCAAAGGCGGCGTCATCTACATAGATATGGGCGTAAGGCTTGGGACTGGAACTCCATGACTCCTGATCAGGGTTGCGATTGACAGCAAAGAGGGGAATCTTCTTTTTTTCACAGTAGCGAACGGCATCCTGCAACAGATCCTGATCATCTTCCCCGTCGGAACGCATGGTAAAAAGAATCAACCGGGCACCAAGTTCGGCCCAGCGCTGCAGCCACTCAACAGCCATGGGTACCGGATCCCCCACATAGGGGTAGCGATGGTCCACCATGGTTCCGTCAAAATCTACACATATATACATGGATTTCTCCCTCCCGGCGGGTGTAAACTCATTTCCACAACTCAAAAAGTTCTTTGATCCCCTTCTCGGCAAGACCAGTCATGGCCAGAAAGTCCTCTGAACTAAAGGGTGCCCCTTCTGCCGTGGACTGGATCTCAATCCAGCGGCCATCGCCACTCATCACAAAGTTGGCATCTACTTCGGCCCGTGAATCTTCTGAATAGTCAAGATCAAGGCTGGGCGCACCATCTATAATACCAACGGAGATGGCTGCCACCGGCAGGATCTCGGGCATGCTTGCAAGCTTGCCACCCTCCACCAGTTTTTGCAAGGCATGACGCAAAGCCAGGGCACCACCGGTAATGGAGGCGGTGCGAGTGCCGCCATCCGCGTTCAGGACATCGCAGTCCACCCGCAGGGTACGTTCGCCTATGCTTTTCAGATCAACCATCATTCGTAGGCTGCGACCGATAAGGCGCTGGATCTCGTAGGTTCTCCCGGATCTGCCCCCAATCTCACGCCTGTAACGGGAGTTGGTGGCACAGGGCAGCATACCATATTCCGCAGTAATCCAGCCTTTTCCAGTATCTTTTAAGAAAGGCGGAACTTTTTCTTCAACACTTATGCCACAGAGGACATGGGTTCCCCCCATACGAATCAGAAGCGAAGCAAAGGCCCCCGGCTGAAAATCCCATTGCAGGGAGACATCACGAAGACTCTCCAGACT
>CAYWMZ010000303.1:1431-3800 GCA_964459485.1 uncultured Desulfocapsa sp.
AAGAGCACAGATTCGATCTGCATGGGAAAGACATTTACGCCCTTAATGATAAGCATATCGTCGGTACGGCCCATAATACGATGTATTCGGGTAAAGGTACGGCCGCAGGGACAGGGATCTGGCATAAACCGAGTCAAATCCCGAGTCCGGTAGCGGATCATTGGGAAAGCCTCTTTGGTGAGCGTGGTGATTACCAGCTCCCCCACCTCTCCAGGTGCCACAGGTTCCAGGCTCTCGGGATCAAGGATCTCCACCAGAAAATGATCTTCATTGATATGAAGGCCGTTACACTCACTGCACTCTCCAGCAACACCCGGCCCCATAACTTCTGAAAGACCGTAGTTATCGGTGGCCCGGATGCCAAGCTTTTCGTTGATTTCACGACGCATGGCCTCTGACCAGGGTTCTGCCCCAAAGAGGCCGAATTTCAGAGACAGTCCCGCAGGATTAATACCCATATCAAAGAGGACATCGGCAATTTTTAAGGCATAAGATGGGGTACAGACCAAAGCCGTTGTCTTAAAGTCCTGCATAATCTGGATCTGACGTTTGGTATTCCCGGCAGAGATTGGAATCACAGAGGCCCCAAGCCGTTCTGCACCATAGTGGAGGCCAAAGCCTCCGGTGAAGAGTCCGTAACCAAAGGCTATCTGGATCACATCATCTGCGGTAACTCCGGCCCCGGTCAAGACCCGGGCCACCAGATCTGACCAGTTTTTGATATCGTTTTTGGTATAGCCAACAACGGTTGCCTGTCCGGTGGTACCCGATGAGGAATGTAGCCGAACCACCTCACGCAGAGGTACGGCAAAGAGCCCGTAAGGATAGCTGTCCCGTAGATCCTGCTTAGTAGTAAGGGGAAGCTTGCGGATATCGTCCAGGGAGTTAAAGCCTTCATAATCAAGCTTCATCTCACTGAACTTCTTCCGGTAAAAGGGTACGTGGGTACCTACCCGGTAGAGGGTGGACTGGAGACGTTCGAGCTGGAGTTGTTCCAGTTCATCACGATTCATGCATTCTTTATCTTCTTGCCAGTACATAATTTTTTATCTGCCCTGATTAGTGTAATGAGAATTTTATTTTTCTCGTCCGAGATAGGCCCGCTGTACATCCTGATTGGCCAGCAGATCATCGGCTGGCCCCTGAACAATAATCTTTCCGGTCTCAAGCACATAGCCACGATCCGCAATACCAAGGGCTGCCTTGGCGTTCTGTTCCACCAATAGCACGGTGTTGCCCGCGTCCCGAAGGCGCACAATAATCTGAAATATCTCTTTTACGATCAGGGGGGCCAGGCCAGTTGAAGGCTCATCCATCATCACAAGGGATGGTTTGGACATCAGGGCACGCCCCATGGCCAGCATCTGCTGCTCTCCACCGGAGAGGGTTCCAGCCAGCTGCCCTTTACGATCCCGGAGGATAGGGAAGAGTTCATACTGATATTCCATCAACTCGGCAATAAGCTGCTGCCCCTGTTTTTGCAGGACGTGGCCGCCAAGAAGGAGATTCTCTTCAACAGTCATGGTGGCAAAGACCTGTCTGCCTTCCGGTACCATAACGCACCCAAGGGCCGGAATGGCTGCCGGCTTTTTCTTAAGTATATTGGTTCCCTTAAACTCCACCTCACCTGACTCTGCCTTTACCAGCCCTGCGATGCTCGCCAACAGCGTGGTCTTCCCTGCCCCGTTGGCACCTATGATGGTGACAATTTCACCCGGATCAACGTGCATGGAGATATTTTTTAGAACCTTAATCTTGCCGTATCCGGATCTCAGATTGCGAATCTTCAGCATATCCCTACTCCTCCCCCAGGTATATCTTGATTACTTCCGGATCCTGCTGAATATTCCTGGGCACATCCTCGGCAATTTTCTCCCCAAAACAGAGTACCACAATCTCATCGGAAATATCCATTACAAGCGACATATCATGTTCCACCAAAAGCACCGTGATTCCAAGATCCCGGATCTTTACGATCAGGCGTCCCACCTCCGCTGTTTCATAAATATTCAGGCCTGCTGCAGGTTCATCAAGCAGCAGCAGGGAGGGTTCCAGGGCCAGGGCACGGGCCAGTTCAACTGCCCGCTGTTGTCCAAAGGCAAGGCTTGCAGCCTCGGTATGAGCGTACTCTTCGATCTCCAGCAGGGTGAGCAGTTCCATGGATTTATCTCGAATATCCCGTTCTTCCTGCCAGGTCCAGGGCATGCGGAACATAGAGGCCAGAAAACCGGATCTAGACTGCACATGACGGCCAAGCATCACATTTTCAAGGGCCGTCATACCGCTGAACATCTTGATATTCTGGAATGTCCGGGCCATACCAAGACATGCCACCTGAAACGGCTTTTTGCCCTTGAGATCTTCCCCCT
>CAYWMZ010000304.1:0-3782 GCA_964459485.1 uncultured Desulfocapsa sp.
GGAACGAATACACATAAGGCAAATACTGTTAATAAATAACTAATGAAAACATAGAGTTAAAAAACAGGTGTCCCCTCCCCTTGGGGTCACCATTTTTTATACTTTTCCGATTGAAGTCAAATAATTGGAAGGGTAGTTTTGCTCTTGGTTTTATTAGCGTCACGCACTATGAGGCACATGAAGCCAAGAGCAAAACCTTCTTATTTCTTTCTTTCCCGACATGGCACCTATTATCTCTGGTGTCGTATTCCATTTGAAGTAAAAGGTATCTGGTACCAAAAAGAATGCAGTGAGGAAATCTCTTCGGGCTTCCAACTATTCAGATGCATTAAAAAAAGCCAGGCGGTTGTGGCTTGATCGTGTGGACACATACGACCAAAAGCAAAAAAGTGATTCAATGATTGGCTTACTCAAAGATAAATTTGAGCCCATCTTGTATTTGAATGCCCAGGTGTGTTACGAGCCAGAACACCAAATCGGGAATTGCTAATCTCATGTATTCGTAAAATTTCAATCATTGCTGATTTTTGATCTTTTGTCTCAGGTGAGCCTAAAGGAATTCCATAATGTAATTGGCCAAGGCTTCTTGTTCTGTTTTGGTAAGCTTTTGTATTGACAGTCGTTTTGATTTCATGGTTTGGGCACGTTCAGGAGCAACTATCGGTTCCGCTGCATCTAAGAAATATTGAAACAACGTATTCTCACCGCCAAAACCATACACACTTGCAATACGCTGCAGAGAGGGGGCCCCCTTCTGATCTTCCTGTGGAGCATGACACCTGGAACATTTCATTTCTGTGAATATTTTCTTTCCATTGTCTTCTGCTGTTGCAGCAGTAACAGCAAAAAAGAGACATAAAAAGAGACTTACTAGTATCGTTAGACTGTAACGTTTTTTTGTCATAATACTCTCCTGTTGTGGGAAATTATGTGATGCATAGAGCTAAAACAATGTTTTAATACATTAGCTGATTTTAGCAAGTTGTGCATAAATGGGTTTTCCTCCCAGACGATTTGCCACCAGACTTGCTGTAAGGCAGGTAATCATAAGGGGAAGAATAAGCTCGTAACTTCTGGTCATTTCAACAATAAGAATAATACCGGTCATGGGAGCCTGAACCGTAGCGGCAAATAAGGCACCCATCCCCCCCACGGCAAAAATACCCGGATCTCCAATAAAGCCCGGGAAAAGCATACTTATAATCTGGCCATACCAGAGCCCGAAAAAAGTACCAAGTGCAAGCATGGGAGCAAATATTCCTCCTGGCGTACCGATGGAATAGGAGAGGATAGAAAAAACAAAGCGGATCACAAAAACAGAGAGCATAAACCCGGTTGCCAACTGATTATCAAGAGCCAGTTCCAGAGCATTATGTCCACTCCCTGTCATGATAGGAAAAAATATACCTGTGACAGTCACTACCAAGGCACCCAGTGCTACAAACAGATAGAGCGTACCCGTTTGTTGTTGTTTAAAAAAATTCACCCCGACAAGTAACAATCGATTAAACAAAGGGCCAATAATTCCGAAAAAAACACCCAGCAGAACAAAGATGGGTAATGTTACAAGTGAAGGTGTACCAAAGGAGGCATTGCTGATGTCGGGTTGCTGGCCACCCAGAAGTTGGACAACGATTACCGCAATCACACTGGATAGAGATACCGCCATCAAAGAAAGGAAGTTATATTTGAATTGATCGCGCATCTCTTCTGTAACAAAAATAAGCCCTGCAAGGGGTGCGTTAAAGGCGGCGGCAAGTCCGGCTGCAGCTCCCGCTGCTACTAGTACATGATGCTGGAATCTATCTTGTTTTTCCTTGCTGCTCAACATACTTCCCAGAGAACTGCCCATATGAATTGTCGGGCCCTCACGACCAAGTACCATTCCTGATGCTATTGCCAACAGTCCACCAATAAATTTCACCGGTAACACCCGCTGCCAGCGAATTCTATTTTGTTTTCTCAGGGTGAGTTCGACGTGCTGAATACCGGAACCAGATGCCTCTGGAGCAAATCGTTTCACCAGAAACAGAGAAAGGAGGACTGCCGCCATACTCATCAGACAAACAAATAGAAACATCAATACATTATCGCCAATATTTTCATAGATGAGCTGCCGCCATTTTGCGGCATTATTAAGCAACTGGTGGAATAAGGCAGCAAGCAAACCGGTGGAAAGTCCAACCAGTGCGCTCTTGTAAATCAAAATATTGGCGCTGCTTGATTTGCTTTTGATCATATCTTTACCTAAGGTTCCTTCTAAAAGAGCTTAGCCAGCGGGTACTGCAAATATTGTTATAAAACCGAGAATAACCGCCAACAGTCGAAAAAAGATTGCCTGCATTCCTGTCTTTGCCAGATTAGCCGCTACCATGCATTGCAGCATATAGTAAAATGCAAACGCCCTCGATGCCAGGGAAAGAATTGTCATTGTCGGCATAAAACAGAGAATCACGGCACCACCACAGATCAACAGAGTAGCATGTTTGGAGTCCACATGACCATGAGTGGCCTCCACCGCATTCCCGGCACCGCCCAGAGTATCGGCAACTGCAGCGCTGAACTGGCTGAGTACCGCCGCAATAACCAATGGTAGTGGAAGCAGCACGGAGGCTTTGGCGGCAAGCATGATAAGATCGTTATCCTGGACGATGTCGCCCAAAAAGTGCATAAGGGGTGTGGCAAGAAGAACAAAGAGAAGATAGACAACCGTGGACACAATCTGCGCTAGTCGACAGCTACGTATGCGTGTCTCGGCATCATAGGTTTTTCCAAGATACCGTGATGTTTCAAATCCCTGAACGACAATCAGAGTGCCACCAACGATGGTAAGTATATCCCATAACGAATGAGGGGCAGGCACCGGCCATTGAAGGGTGGTTGAAAGTGCGTGTATGTCATAGAAGGCAAAACCTGCCAAGAGGGCTGTAATTATCAGTAAAGTCGTCGCAAGGGCAATGTCTTCCAACTTTGTCAACATTTGCAATCCCTTATAATAGCCAACAAGACCAATTACGACAATCACTACGGCAGTAAGGACATGGGAAATCATCGGCGTATCGTATTGTTCCCCAATCCCCCTCAGTAAAAAAGAAGCAAGAATATTAATATAGAGACATACTGAGACGACATATGCCCCGACCAGTGCCAGATCAGAGGCCCGTTCCAAAAGATGTATTTTCTCAGGTGCCCGGCCGCTGCTAAACAAAGGTTCTGCATGTTGTATATTGAAACGGATAACATTACCAACGCAATAGGCTATAGCACAGACAACTGCCATAGCACAGACAGAATATTTCCCGGTAATGGAATGGAGTATTGGTACGATTACGAGAAAACCACTGCCAAAGATAGAGGCTAAAGGTGTGGCAGTTGCGGAAAGGATCTTTTTTTGTGTCACGTTGAATTCCTTTGTTACGGTCTGGTGATTTGCAAGAGACAAAAACAATAATACTGGACAGTAATGATGCTTTTTCGTTTGTTACTCTGATGTCTTAAGGATAACAATATACCAGCAATCCCCGTTTTACCCTGCTAACCAGCAGTAAAGGGAGATATTTGTTAAATTTGAGTTACCTTAGCAGTTTCTCCCGTCTGATGTGTACTTTACTGGACAACATCGGTTATTTTATGAGAAAATGCTGTAATTTCAGCGCACGTCTCCGTTCTTCCTTCTGGAGACCATCTCAGGAAGGGATTGCTCTTTGACAAGTTGATTTCTAGAGCAGTCTTTATTCCCACTGTATCTCCATTTTTTGCTTGGGGATACCGCTGGCTATACA
>CAYWMZ010000305.1:0-3776 GCA_964459485.1 uncultured Desulfocapsa sp.
ATCCTGCGGGAAAAGATGCCCACCACCATGTTCCAGACCCTGTGTCGTGGTGTAAATCTCTTTGGCTATAGACCCTACCCCCAGAATGTCATTCGCTTTACGGTGAAGGAGTTTGCCAAGTATGTCGACGTGTGGCGAACCTTTGACTTTATGAACTATATCCCTAATATGCAGGCAGTTTTTGAAGAAGTTGGCAAGGCTGGAAAGATCAACGAGCCCTGTATCTGCTTCTCCACCGGCCCCGAACACACAGACGCCTACTACCTGTCCAAGGTTCAGGAAATTCTGGATGTCACTGGAACGGATATCGTGCTCTGTATCAAGAATCATGGCGGACTTGGCACTCCAAGACGTATTGGTGAGCTGGTAGATACCATTCGCCAGAAGCACCCGGATCTCCCCATTCACTACCATGGCCATAACACCGATGGAAACGATGTGGCCCGGATCGTAGCCGCCGTCCAGAATGGTGCCACCATCGTAGATGTAGCCGATGCCTCATTTACCGGTTTCTACGGCCCTCCTCCAATCTTAACCGTTATCCAGACCTTAAAGGATCTTGGGCATAAGGCAGCCACCATTGATGAGAATGCCGTTATAGAGACCTCCGAGGTTATCCGTGACGAACGAAAACACTACGAGGCCTTCGAGTCGCAAATCAAGGGCTTTCAGCCTACGGTGCAGATTCACAAGCTCCCCGGCGGTGCCATGGGATCCAGCCTTGAGCAGGCTGTCAAAGGTGGATTCCTTGATAAAATGCACGATATCCTTCACAAAGAACTTCCCAAGGTTCAAAAAGAACTTGGCAACTACTGGTCGGTTACCCCAGGTTCTCAAATCCTGTGGACCACTGCGGTTGCCAACGTCCAGGGTGGAGAACGCTACGGAAATGCCTCAGGAGACCTGCGCAATCTTCTCCTTGGAAAATATGGCCCCTTTCCCTTCTACGAACCGGACGAATGGATTTTTGAAAAGGTTTTAGGAACTGATTGGAAGAAGATCCTCAAGGAAGAAGGTGGTGTTGAGGAGATTAGTGATATGGATATCGCCAAGGAGAAGGAGACCCTCAGTGACCGCATTGGTGAAGATCCTACGGATCAGCAGCTGGTACTCTACCTCCAGCACCCCAATGATGCTGTAGAGTTCTTTAAGTTCGAATCCAAATTCGGCAAGGTCTACGTCCTCCCACCCTCCATTTTCCTGCATCAGGGAAGCTTTGACCCGGGTGAGACTTTAACGTTCACGGATCACACAGGTAAGGAGCACCGGGTTGAGGTTGGGCCTTCCATCGTGAACGAAGATGGGGAGACCAGCGTCTATCTTAATGTGGATCATCATCAGCGTGTCTATAATTTTGAAGCAGATCTTCCCGAGGGTGCCACCGCAAAACCTACCGCCATGTCTAAGGAAGAGATTATCGACCTGGCAAAGGCTGGTGATGTGCGGGCCCCGTTTGCCGGAAACATCTGCGAAATCAGTGTGGAAGAAGGACAGACTGTCGCTGCTGGTAACAAAGTAGTCATTATGGAAGCCATGAAAATGCAGACCCCCATTATTGTAGAGATCGATGGTATCGTGACTGCCGTCTCAGTTAAGGTGGGTGACGCCTTGCAGCCTGGAGATAAGATTCTCAAGGTAGATGTGGACGAATAGAATACATCTATTCTCTTCATGTTCCTCAATGCCCTTTTGCAAGCCTTATTGCGAAAGGGCATTTTTGTGTGAGCTGTTTATGGTAAAAGGTGCTAATAAATGCAGCCTATCCACAAACCATCCGCAAATAGATTTATTTGCGAACCAACAAACGGCCACAAAAGCAGCCTAACTGCATGAAAATATGGAGCCGACAAGCGGGATCGAACCGCTGGCCTACGCTTTACGAGAGCGTCGCTCTACCAACTGAGCTATGTCGGCACAAGGTTCCAACAGATGTAATTGTATAAACCGAAAAATTTCAGTTTATTTGCTGAAAATCATGGTTTTTCCTTTGCAAGGCCTGTATAGCAAGGTAGTCTGGCAATGTCAAACCTTTTCCATTCCCCCAAATCGGTGTCATCCTATCTCCATGCAATACCTGTCCCTCATAGTTGTAGTGCTCCTTTCACTGGGTGCCTGTTCCAGTGATGTTGAAGAAGAGGAGGTTACGCCAACTGTTACGGAATCCCCTACTCCGCCTGTAAAGCCAGGTTGCAGGGGATGCCACGACAAGACCCTGGATCCAGCGCACGATATCGGATGCACCAGCTGTCACAAAGGAAGAGATGATACAGCAGAGAAGGCACTTGCCCACCAGGGAATGCTGTCCCAGCCGGCCCATCCGGATACCATGAAAGACGTCTGTGGACGGTGCCATGCGCAGCAGGTCTCTGATGTCAGTCACTCCAGTCACTTCAGCCTGAAAAATGAGGTGAACCTGGTTCGGAGTGCATTTGGCGCTAAATCAGAGCTTACAAGCCTCCTCGAAATCCCCGTTCAATCCTCACCAAAAACTGTATTGGAGCTAGCCGATGATATGTTACGGAGGCGTTGTCTTCGTTGCCATCCATACTATACCGGAGATAGATACCCAGCAATCGTCCGTGGAACCGGATGTGCCAGTTGTCATCTTAGCTTCTATAAGGGCAAGCTTGTTTCCCATTCATTTTTCAAGACACCTGGAGATGATCAGTGCCTGCAATGCCACTACGGAAACTGGGTAGGATATGATTATTACGGTCGTTATGAACAAGATTTTAATGATGAATATCGTACTCCCTACACAACCCGTTATGACTTTTTCCGTCCCTTTGGTGTTGAGTTTCACAATTTAAGTGCGGATATTCATAAACAGAAGGGTATGGTCTGTGTCGATTGTCACCGAGGACCTGAACTGATGGGCCAAGAAGGATCCGACAAAATCCACTGTGAGGATTGCCACAGATCTGACACAAAAGATCGTATTCCACCTCTGACAGATATCACCAAAACCAAACAGGGCACCTGGGAGCTGCTCTCAGCAGGAGATGGCAAGCTTCACACCATTCCTCCAATGCAGAACCCGGCCCATGCCAAATATGGTAAGATTGCTGCCTGCCAGGTATGTCATGCCCAGTGGTCTTTTGGAGACGACGGTACTCACCTGATGCGCAGTGACTACGATGACTACGATGACTTTGCCAAACTCAGCGTTCAGGGCAGTTTTGAAGTGGAACGTATCATCAAGAATAATCTTGACTATTACGCAGAAGAAATTCCCCACTTCATGACAGACAAGATCAGCGGTCAGCTCCGAAACGGACTCTGGTACAAAGGCTACACCATCAGACGCTGGGAAGATGTAACCATTGGTCGTGATGTATCCGGGCGGCTTCAGGTGATGCGGCCCATCCTTAAGATAGCACTCTCCTGGATTGATGAAGATGAGGAAGTACGGTTTGATTCAGTAGAATCAGGGGCTGCCAATGGGGGGCTGCTCCCCTATGTTCCCCATACAACTGGCAAGGCAGGTCTTTTTTATAGAGACCGCATAGAGCAGTTTCTGAAATCAGAAGCTGTTTTGGATAAGTAGTATGAAATCGTTGTTTGCCAGTTCGGTATTGTATGCTGTGCGGTTGAGAAGGAATACTCTCAATGTTTTGCTTGCCTTGGCCATAGTTCTACCCCTTATCTGTTCTGAAAACGGTTTGGCAACGAAAGCAAAAAGAATTGCCCCTACCCAGAAACCCTACAGAATTAACAACCGACTCTACTCTCCCCTTCCTTCTGCCATTGGCTACGAAGAGATCGGTATTGCCTCA
>CAYWMZ010000306.1:0-3749 GCA_964459485.1 uncultured Desulfocapsa sp.
ATTTATCTGGATGCTGATCGGCCCAGACAATGGAGTTATGGATGGCACGATCGATTGCAGCGATACACCTCTTTCCAAGAGAGCGCCTGGCAGCAATACAACCTAGAGGGATGGGATGGCCGGTACTCTCCTCCCACCACTGGCCCAGATCCTGAATACAGTGTAAACCGTGGGCGGCATAGGTGAAACGGCTCTCATGGATAATCACTCCAGCATCCACCTCACCATTGCTAAGCTTCTGCATAATTTCATCAAAGCGCATCTCTATACGATTGTGAGCCTCAGGAGCATAGATACGAAAGAGGAGGTTGGCCGTAGTGAGTCTGCCGGGGATCGCAATGCGGGCATGGGCTAAATCGGAGAGTTTAAAACCGGGTCTTGCCACAAGCAGTGGGCCACAGCCTCGTCCCAGGGCCGAACCTGCCGAGAGGACACAGTACTCCTCCAGCACATGGCCGAGAGCGTGAAAGGAGAGTTTAGTGATATCCAGTTTCCCTTCGAGGGCCCAGGAGTTGAGGGTCTCCACGTCTTCGAGGCGGGGCGGGGCCAGTTGCAGATCGGTATCGGAAAGTAGGCCATGGCTCAAGCCGTAGAATATATAGGTGTCGTTGGGACAGGGAGAATAACCGATACTCATTGGGGGTGTCATTTTATTTTAAGCCCCCTAAGCACGATGGCGGCGGCCTTCCCCACCTGTTCACAGGCCTCTTGCAGTTTCCAGTTATCCCTGTTTCGATCCTCAACCATATTTGAGATGGTGCGTATTTCGAGCATCGGCACAGCAAACTCCTCACAGACCCTGGCCACAGCGGCACCTTCCATATTCTCACAAAGCCCTGGGTAGTGACCGCCAATCATAGCTCCCCTCTGCTCCGTTGCACTCACCGCATTGACAGTGACAAAAGCTCCGCAACGACTGTCCAGGCCCTCTGCCAAGAGAAGTGTTTCGGCTTGGGATCTCAAATCAGAATCCAGATTATAGCAAGTTGCATGCAGCAGGTGCTCCGCAAGGGGCTCAATATGATCGTCGTAACAGATTCCCAAATCGCCAAAATGTTCCTGCTCTGCAATGCAGATATCAAGGAGATCTGCCCTCTTTTTCCCATCATAGACATAGGCTCCAGCCACTCCAATATTTATAACTGCATCAATGCCCTCTGCCCTTGTTGCCAAAAAGCGTGTCAGGCCAACGCTGGTCTCAACAATACCCACCCCGGTGACCAGGGAGTCCCAGGCAGTCCCCTGCGCTGGTTTCTGTTTGAGCAGCGGCCAAATCTCAAATTCTGTTGCACAAACGACAAGGATCATGATAGGAAGGCATCAGTTAAAAAAATTAAGTATCTCTCATCTCTTCAAAAGACCCAATTTACACGCAGCCCAAACCCCATGCAACAGGAATTCTCACTTCAGGCCTACAACTACACGCTCCCTGCTGAAAATATTGCTCAGCATCCGGCAGATGCCAGGGAGAACTCCCGCCTCCTGATTCTCAATCGAAGCAGTAAAGAACAGCGCCATGGCCACTTCCACGAAATTATCGATCTGCTCAATCCGGGTGATCTACTGGTGGTCAATAATACCCGGGTCTTTCCGGCACGGCTCCATGGCCGCAAAGAAAGCGGTGGAAAGGTGGAGGTATTCCTGCTCTCATACCCGGTGGATATGACGTGTAGCGGTGGAAAGAAAACAGCCGAAGCGACCACCCTTATCAAGAGTTCTAAGCGGCCCAAACCCGGGAGTCTGCTTCTGCTAGGCCCTGACCTTGAGGCCCGCATACTCGAACTTCTTGAAGACGGTAAGGTTATTATTGAACTGAGTTACGCCGCCGACAAAGAGCTATCAAATATTTTGGAACAGGTTGGACAGGTGCCCCTGCCACCCTATATCAGCCGAGACAAAGGCTGTACCGAAGAGGACAGAGAACGTTATCAGACGGTATACGCCAGGAACTCCGGTGCCGTGGCAGCGCCCACCGCCGGACTCCATTTTTCAGAAGAGCTGCTGGAAGCTATCTGCAACAAGGGCATTACGGTCACCCAGATTACCCTCCATGTGGGACACGGAACCTTTGCCCCAGTTCGTTGTGAGAATATCCGGGAGCATCAGATTCACCAGGAGTATATCAGCATATCCCAAGAGAGTGCAGATACGATCAATAGAGTACGCAAAAACGGGGGCAAGATCTGGGCCGTGGGAACCACGACGGTGCGCACCCTTGAATTTATGGCAGATACTGAAGGAGTGGTACAGGCGGGAGAGGACTGGTGCGGACTCTATATTCTGCCGGGCTATGAGTTTAAGGTGGTGGACAACCTTATCACCAACTTTCATCTACCGGAATCATCCCTGCTCTTTCTGGTTTCAGCACTCTGCGGCAGAGAGCTGTTAATGGAGGTGTACCAGAATGCTATTTCCGAGGGCTACCGCTTCTACTCCTACGGTGATGCCATGGCTGTTCTTGGATAACTTTAGAAGGGAATCATGGGCCGCTCTTTCAAAAACCTTCCAAAAAGCAGCCCTGATACAGACCCAGGAACCGTAAGAAAACTATCCCTATAGACTTGACTTACAAAGTCCTAGGAGTTGGCGGCGCAGGGGCAACTTCCGGATGATTTACAGGGTGGGGTAGCTGGAGCAGGAGCTGAAGAACTCTCTTTCGTCTCAGGTTTTTTTGAGGCATAGCCGTCGGCGTACCAGCCTCCGCCTTTTAGCTGAAAAGAGCTTTTGGACATTATTTTTTTTACCGACCCACCACACTCAGGACAGAACGATAGGGGATCATCAATCATCCGCTGTTGAACTTCATGGACTTTTTCGCACTTTGGACATTCATACTCGTATACTGGCATTCCTTACTCCATTACTCTTGATACATTCTTCATTACAGTATGCTTTGAAAAGCCATACTCTTATATATATTCCTAAACAGCCTCAAAGCAAAATTCAGCAGTACAGAACAGGGGAGAGAATACACCTGCGCCACGCTTCATCCCGACACCATTCTTAATGTAATGCGTGGTCTTCAGCCTGTCAACACCTACAATAATTTGAGTTCCCACCCCCCATCTGTGACGAAACAATATCCTCCAGAGCCCTTCTCTTCACTTGACTTTTATAGCTGTAGATATATTATCGGGACGGTTTACTCACTTTAAGACAAAAAACATTTACTCAATTTTACTTGTACCAGGAGACACATGATGACAAAAACACTGGTTGAAATGGCATCAGATATTGTTCAAGCACAGGGAAGTTCAAAAAATATGTCGGTTGAAGAACTTCAATCTGCACTAAAGGAAACATTTAGCACATTGCAAAATTTACAAACAATGGAAAATGGTGAACAAGGAGTGGTAGGTAATGCAGCTAAACCAGCAATTGCTCCTGAAAGGTCAATTCTCAAGAACAAGATCATCTGTCTTGAATGTGGTGAAGATTTTAAGAGCCTCTCCTTTAAACATCTGGAATCCCATGGCCTGACAAGACGCGAGTACCGAGTCAAGTATGGTTTTTCATTACGCCAGCCACTTTGTGCCAAGGCAATTACAGAAAAACGTAAAAAAGACGGCAAGGCTCGTGGTATCCCTGATGCCCTGAAAAAATCCATTGTTGCTCGCAAAAAAGCCGCTACCAGCAAAAAAACCAACACTGCAAGAAAAACTACAGCAGCGAAGAAAAAGGCAGCGGTCAAAAAAGCTCCAGTTAAACGAGTAACAAAGAAGTAGTTCCTACTTCTTAGGATACTTTAT
>CAYWMZ010000307.1:0-3746 GCA_964459485.1 uncultured Desulfocapsa sp.
GGTTTCGAACGATCATATCAGCCAATCCGGCAACGGTGGGCCTGGTGAAAAAAACTGAAATAGGCACCTCCACCCCAACCTGGTGAAAGATACGAGACATAAGCACCATTGCCCCGAGGGAGTCTCCCCCCAATTCAAAAAAATCGTCATGCAGTTGAATATGTTCGACACCTGTCACTTCTTGCCAAATTGGCAGGATGAGCTGTTCTGTCAGATTTGGAAGATCCTCAGTTCCCCTATCCTTACAGCAGAGCCCGCCTGCTGTACAATTCACATCCCGCTCTCTCTTAGCCTCAACAACTGTCTCACAGAGACCCTGTTCAGTTTTTGGTCTATAGTCTGAAATTTTCAGTCCTGGAAAGAAAGGGCTCCGGGATGTACCGCCCAAAGGCAACAATTGTTGCTGGTCAGCGGCAACGACTTCCTGGAGCAGTTCCGCATAACTCTCCGCAATTTCAAGTACCTGCTCTTTAGTGTACACGTCTGAGGCGTAATCCCAAAACAGACGAAGTCCCAACGAAGATGAGTGCTCACCACCATACGGATGGCAAGAATTTTCTTCGGCCAACACAGTGACGTGCATATCAGATGGAGTTAGGCCGTTGAAGAGATATTCAACAGTTCCTGAAATATCTGCAAACTGTAACTCCAGCATAGGGGCATCACAAAAACTGAACCCAGAGCGAAACAGAGAAATCTCCCCATCCCCCGGAGTGATACCAGCGGCCTTCAAAATACCCTCTATTGGTAACGACTGATGCTGAAGAGCCGAATCTATCCGACCTCTTGCCTGCCGAAAAAACACCTCAAAAGAGTCCTTGCCAGAAACCGTTAACCGTACGGGGATTATATTGCTAAACATACCGAGCTGTTTCCTGGTCTTCTCAGAGGGACGATTGGCTACTTGCGTTGCAATGAGAATTTCACTTTCCCCGGAAATACGATGGAGAAGCAGGAAAAAAACCGCAAACATAAACGTGTAGAGGCTCATACCACACTTTCTGGCCCCGAGCCTTAGTTGACGAGTCAGCACCTCATCCAGACGAGTAGTCGTCCGGAAACCGCTAGGAGCAGACGTTGCAGGAGACCTATCAGCGGTGGAAAGAAGCAACTCATGCGATGCACCCCGCAGATATCCAGACCAAAACCTCTCAAGCCGCTTCCGGGCCACACCTACCCACCGACTTTTCTCTTCCAGGGCATAATCCGCATATTGCCAAATCTGCCAGGGATGCCGCCCCGGCGCCTTTCCTGTAACTCTCAAGGTATACAGCTCAACAAATTCTTCAAGCATGACTGCAAAGGAATAGCTGTCACAAATGATACGGTGCATGACAAAAATCAGGACATACATATCATGCCGAAGCTTCACCATTCGGCAGTGAAACAATGGCAATGTATCCAACTGAAAGGAATAAAAGAGACATTCTTTCACCACCTTTTTGTATTGTTCCCGGCTAGCAGAGCTGTAGCTTAGATCTATACAGACAATATCCTCCTTTCTGGGAAGGTGGATATCCTGCCGGGAGACACCATCCAATTCAGAAAAAGTGGTCCGCATTATTTCATGCCGCGCAACAATCGTTGCCATTGCCCACTCAACGACGGCCACCTGCAAATCACCATTCAGATGCAGGGCCACCTGGAAATGCCCCGCTGGGGTATCCTGTGCCAAATGCTTGCTCCAGGAAAACACTCTCTGCTGAACACCTGCAAGCGGGATGGGGCCTTTTTCACGGGCCGTAAATAGTTCTGGATCATTTTTCTGACTGACCTGTGAAATGGCTGCTCCCCCTGTACTTCCGGCCGATTTTCGATTCCAATACTTCCCATGGGGGAGTTTATACAGTGTATGGCTCTGATATCCGGCAGCCAGCTTTTCTCGATCAATTTTTCCATTTGGAGTCATCGGCAAATAGCCGGAAATTTCAATGCTTTCCGGGATAAGAAAGGCGGGAAGTTTTGTCTTCAAAAATTCCTTCAAACCCAGGCAGGAAACATCTGTTTCAGAATTGACCGTTAGGATTGCCCTCAGTTGCATATGCCCAAGGGGATCCAGCTGCGGAACAACTGCAACTGCTGTAACGCCAGGATGCTCATTAAGTGCATTCTCAATTTCACCAGGTTCGACTCGATAGCCTCTTACTTTCAGTTGGTTATCGATACGACCGAGAAACTCAATATTACCATCCGGCATCCGGCGAACCCTATCTCCAGACTTATAGAGAAGCCGATTCTTTCCCTCACTGTACGGATCGGGGAAAAAAACATTTGCTGTCAACTCTGGCCGATTCAGGTATCCCAGAGCCACCCCCATCCCTCCGATATACAACTCCCCCGTTTCACCATCAGCAACCGGCTGTCTGTCAGTATCTAAAATATATACATATGTGCCCGTTACCGACTTCCCGATTGGTACAGTTTTGAAACTGGCAGGGATATTCCGGGGAATTCCATAGCAACAGGTAAAAGTGGTATTTTCAGTAGGACCGTAAACATTGACTAACTGAACCCCTGGGAGCCCAACCAATGCCTTGCGGATATGGGGTAGCGAGAGGGCTTCTCCTCCCACCAGCAGGTACTTGAGACTTTTAAAAATCTGAGGGGTTTCACTTATTACCACATTGAACAGTGCAGTTGTCATAAAAAGAACGGTTACCCGATGGTGCTCCAGTAACATTCCCAACTGCCCTAAAGTCGGCAGTCTAACGGAGCCAATAACCAGTTTGGCACCATTTAAAAGAGCACCCCAAAGTTCAAATAGTGCTCCGTCGAACGAGGTATTGGATATGTGCAAAAAAACAGCATCTGCTCCAAAAGAGATGTAATTGGTATCGGTGACCAATCGAACAACAGCACGATGCGGAATAATTACGCCTTTTGGAGATCCGGTGGAACCGGAAGTGTACATCACACAGGCAGGACTCTCTCCCTTGATCCGACATTCAGGATTGCATGACATCTGCCCTGCCACCCGCCCTGCCAGGGTATCAAGACACATACGATCACCAACATATCCCTTGAGATCATCCTCATATTGGCTAATTGTTATAAGGCTCTGAATCCCTGCATCGGCAAGGAGAAATGCTATCCTTGCTTGCGGGTATGATGGATCTAGCGGTACATAAACAGCGCCGGTTTTGAGAACTGCCAGGATGGCAATAATCAACTCCAAAGAACGCTCCAGATAAATACCGACAGAATCTCCACAGCGAACACCTCTCGCCGCAAGGTAGTGTGAAAGCTTATTTGCCCGAGCGTTCAGCTCATGATACGTCAGGACAGAGTCTCCATGGCACACAGCAATCCTATCCCCGTAGGCAATAACACACTCTTCAACTACCTGAATTATGTTGTACTTGTCTCTTGGGTCTTTCATGGAGAGCACTCACAGGATGCATATTCAGTTGCCACAATTCCGCAGCGAGAAAAGGGAATGAAACTGCTGCCGCCAAAGGAAAAACGATGGTTCCCAGAACACTGGCTACAATGAGCGACGGAACATTGCAGAGAAGGATATTCCCCAAATAGCTTACAATCTCCCAGTATACCCTAAACCATAAAATTCTAGCACATGATTTCCATTCCGTCCCCCCCCTTACAGGTTGACGAAATCGTGAATTCTGATTAGATTCTCCCAATACTTTTTGATACTCTTAGGAGTTTAATTGGGAACCCGGTGTAAATCCGGGACGGGCCCGCCGCTGTAACCGGGGATCATGCTTACAATTATGTCACTGACCATT
>CAYWMZ010000308.1:0-3736 GCA_964459485.1 uncultured Desulfocapsa sp.
GCTTAAATCCACCGGAGACTCCACCGGTACTCTGGCCCTTGGCGAGTGGTGTTCTGCCGCAGCTGCCCGAGCGCTCGATAAGAAGTGTAAGGTGCCCTGTAACGTGCTGGATATGCCCTTTGGACTCCAGGCAACCGACCGTTTCGTGGATGCCCTGCGTACCATCGCAGGTGTTTCAGTATCCGATGAGCTGGCTTTTGAACGCGGTCAATTGGTAGATATGATCACCGATATGCACCAGTACTTCTATAAGAAAAAGGTGGCCATTGCAGGTGATCCGGATCAGGTGATAGCCATGGTGGAATTCCTACTGGCAATCGACATGTGTCCTGTACATATCGTCACCGGAACCCCCGGTAAGAAGTTTGAGCAACGTATAGCTGAGCTCACCAAAGATCTCGACTATGAGGTCAATGTCAAGGCCAAGGGCGATCTCTTCCTCCTCCATCAGTGGATCAAGAATGAGCCGGTGGATATCCTTATCTGCAACACCTATGGAAAGTATATCGCCAGGGACGAGGATGTGCCTCTGTTGCGCTGGGGCTTTCCCATCCTCGATCGTCAGGGACATCAGTACTTTCCCACCGTTGGCTATAAGGGTGGACTGAGATTACTCGAAAAAATCCTGGGTCTGCTCTTAGATAGAAAGGATAGAGACGAGCCGGAAACCAGTTTTGAACTCGTTCAATAGGAGAGGATGATGCCCTTAAATCCACAGCATAGCAAAGAGCTTCGCTTGATTCTGCCCATCGCCCCCAATGCCAATAATGCCAGGAGTTGGGAGGCAGATACCAAGCTTCCCGAGGCCCTGAAGGCAGACGAGATGCTGGTGTGGCTGGACAGTCTGGAGGCCTCGGAGCGCAAGGTGGTGGCAGTGGAGTGTTGTGGGCCGGGGGATCTCTTTTCCTCCTGGCCTGCAAGCCTGGCCTGTCTCAAGCTGTTGAGCGGCCGCCTGGAAAAGGGTGCAGTCGCTCTTGCTTGCCTTGGGCTTAACCTTAAGGGAGCCATGGATGATCTCAAGCAGATAGAACCTTCACAGGTGACCTTGCAGGTGGATGCGGTGAGCCCAGAATGTGCAGCGGCCGTCTATAAATGGGTGCGTCCCGGGAAAAAGACCCTGCCCCTGGCTCAGGCACTGGAGCTGCTGCTGGCCGAACAGGAGGAGAGCGTTCGGCTCCTGGTATCTGCTGGGATCAGGGTTCATATCCGAACCACGGTTCGATCTGGAATCAACGATCAGGAGATTGCAGATATAGCAAAAAAAATGGCATCCTGCGGAGCCTCAGGGATGGAGATAGATGGTTCTGCAAAGTACCTGGCCGAGATAGAGACGTACCTCCCGGCCACCGTCTATGACGAAACCGCTTATATGCGTCCACCACAGAGTCCGGGAAGTTGTGATTTGAGCTTGGTTCCCAAGCCCACAGACGCACGACCCAATATAGCCGTGGCCAGTGGCAGCGGTATGGAGGTAGATCTTCACCTGGGACAGGCGGAAAAACTGCTGATCTACGGTCTACGGCAGGAGGACGGTCTGGCCTGTCTCCTGGAGAGTCGCGACACTCCGTCCGGCGGGGCTGCTGATCGCTGGCAGATGCTGGCGGAAAGTCTCAGTGACTGTTTCTGCATTCTGGTATCACACGCAGGTGAGGCACCACAGGAGCAGCTGGCAGCAGCAGGGATAAAGGTGATCTGCACCGAAGATCAGATTGAAGGCCTGGTGGACATGCTCTACGGTGGCACCATGAAGGGAAAGTGTAAGTCAAAATGATAGCGCACAACAGGGCAAACAAGCCCGAGTGCGAGCAAGAGTATAAGGAGATAGGACCATGGCATTAGCTGAGCGGCAGATTATCGTCTGTCAGAGTTTTCGGGTAACGGGTGAAAAAAAAGGGATCTGCCACAAGGAGACCGACGGCTTTCTCCAGTATTTGGAAGAAGAGGTGCTGGATCGGGGCCTTGACTGTCTGATTAGTGCCAGCACCTGTCTTAAACAGTGTGAGAATGGGCCCATTATGGTGATTCAGCCAGAGAACTGGTGGTTTAAAGAAGTTAACAGCGAGGAGGTTATCGATGAGATCCTCGACGGTCTGGAAGATGGTGAGGCAGCTTCTGCCCATCTAATCGTTTAAAGGAGGAGTTGTCCATGTTGCATGCAAAGGTCGAGCAGGCCAAGAATCTGGTGGGATTTTCTGATATCAAGCCCTCCATTGACGGCTGGGAGGATTTTTTAGATGAGGGCCGGGGTTATTTACAGACTGCCCAAGGTGCTTACAGCAAGAACAGAGTGGTTTTCACTCCTGAGATTCTCTACAATATCATTGCAATGGCCATAGAAAAGTTTGTGATGGCGGCACTCATGGAGCGGGGCGCATTGCCCTATAATCATACCATGGGAGATCTGGTTGAGGCCATGGAAGCGGCCTTTCCTGAGAAAATTCAGGGTCTGAAAAAGTCCCTTCTGGCCATGGACAGCTATCAGGAGATCTGCGATGTGGATCACTTCAACATCGTCCCTCCAGAGCGGGAAGAGATTTCATGGATGCTGGTTTTGGGCGAAGATATGAAGCAAATGGCCTGTCGGTCTACGGGAGTGGCGTGATGATGCAGAGACCCTTGGGAGTATTGAAAGAGCTGGTGGAGTCACTGGGGTTAGCTGTTTCCTACGCCTATGAAGATCTGGTCTTCCTGGATCATCCCCATTTTCTGCTACAGTTCACAGAGAGTGCAACAGAGATCCTGATCCATGTGAATGAGGAGGCCGATAGTGCAGAGTTGAGTGGCATGGTGACAGCGATGCAGGATGAGGGGCAGCGAAGAGCCCTCAAACTGAAACCGGGCAGCTTTTACAGGGCCAGCCAGTCCGCCGAAGAGACGGTGGATCTGGAATTTTTATCAACTATTACAGTATGAAGAAGAGGAATAGAAATGGCTAGAGAAGACGTGGAAAAACTATTGATTGCAGGTGGTGAGGATAAACATCTTCGAGCCATATATAATGTACCGGGCACCAAGGAGGAGTTTGTGGTCCTTGCTGCTGAGAATGGCTACAGCTTCACTGAAGAAGAGCTGAGTGCTGTTTTGCAGGAGTCGGGGGATGTTTTTGAGAAGAATGGCAATCCGCCGAAGCGTTCTATCTGGTGGGCTTAGGTCTTCCCCCCAGGCCTATTGCTTCCGGCCACAGGAGGAGGCATTCTGAACACATTTACTATGCCTCCCCTTGAGCGGTCAGTGCCTCCCGCACCGCCTGGCCAAGTTGGCTGACGGTGTAGGGCTTTTTGATAAATCCCTGGGCGCCACGTTTCAGGGTGGCCTTGACTTCATCGCTCTCGGAGAAGCCGCTGGCGATGATGGCTTTCTGGTTCGGATAGATTTGGAGTATCTTTTCGTAGGTCTGGCGGCCGTTGATACCGGGGTCCATGAGCATATCAATAACAAGCAGATCCACCGGGTGCTCTTTTACATGGGCGATGGCCTCTTCGCCAGATGACACTGTGGTGACCCTGTATCCCAGGCCACCAAGAACCTGACTGGCAATGTCACGCAACTGCGGTTCATCATCCACCACCAGGATCTGTTCCCCTCTCTCCGTGCTGAAGATCTTCTGCTGTGGTGTATTCGGGCTGGTGATAGCCTCAGTAGTCACTGGAAAGTAGAGCTTGAAGATGGTGCCATTGGCATCGCTTTGCACATGGATGTGACCCTCATGGGCTTCCATGGTGTTCCAAACCACACT
>CAYWMZ010000309.1:0-3727 GCA_964459485.1 uncultured Desulfocapsa sp.
ATCATTAGTAGCTGGTTCAGCGTACAAAGTTATGCTCAACAGAAAACAGATACTAGAAGTACAAAAAGATCATGGCTCAACAAGCAGTCCCTTGCAGAGAATATTTAATATGATGTCAGGGTCATTCGGATAGGGATGCTGCTCAGGCGCTTCCAGCCAGAGATGCAGAAAGGCGTTGATGAGACTGTCCAGAGCAACAGCGAGGTAGTACGGCTGGGCAATCTTTTGAAATAGTTTTTTTTGTATCCCTGATGCAAAGACCTGGGCAAGTTTTTGCAGAAGTATTTCATAGTCTTGCCGAATCTCTTTATCCAGCCCCGCCTTGATATTGAAGCTTGCGCCCCTGGTTTCCGCAAAATAGAGGCGGACAACAGAAACATTATCCATAAAGACAGCCCCTTTGACCTGGACGTACTTTCGCAGTTTTTCAATCTCACCATCTTCCTCTTCCAGGGCCTCAGCCAAGGCCTCATGGAATATGTCGGCCTGTTGCATGATGATGGATTTATAGAGGTCTTCCTTATTTTTGAAGAATTTGTACAGGGTACCGATGGCAAATTCCGACTTCTTGGCAATTTCCTGCATGGAAACACTGTGGTACCCCTTCTCCGAAAAAAGCTTTATTGCCGCTGTCAGTATCTCTCGACGCTGCCAGAGTTTCTCTCGTTCCCGCCGTGAGAGTGTTTCTTCTTGCATATCAGGTCTCCGTTTATTTTGGTTTTGCGATCTACAGAAATATGAAGTAGCTCTACGCAAAATGACGATCAGTTCACAAAGTAGAACGGATCGTCATATTGTCAAGCGGAAACTTGCCAACTGCAAAAAAAATCGTCTTTTTCAATTTTAGAAAAGCTTACGTTTCGATGGTAATTATAATACAAGATGGATAAACACTGGAGAGGTCATTTGACTTGCGTAAACTGACAAAATCAAAAAACTTGTAAGCATGGAAAAGCATAGATATTATGGGCAATCAGTAGGTTCCGGTATCCAATAACGATCCAGGAATCTGTAAATAATTCCATGGACTGGAGAAACTGGACTATAATTCCTTCAACTGAAAACGCACAGGAACCTGAACATTCATTGCCTCTGGAATCCCGTCACGACTCCCCGGTTGAAAACGCCATTTCCGCACCGCTTTGAGGGCTGCCTTATCAAGCAGTGAATGTCCACTGGATGATAACAGCATTACTTTTTTAGCGTGGCCAGATTCGTCAACAAACACCTCAAGAATAACCACGCCTTCGTATCCCCTGCGCCTTGCAAGACGAGGGTATTTGGGCGGCGGATTTATCTGGTAAAGTGGACTGGCCTTCTGAATAATGCGGGCTGCTGTTTCAGCAGGAGCTATCTCCTCGCCCGTGTCCATTTCAGGAGGGGAGGGCGGTTTGGAATGGTGTATCTTTTCCTTGCGGGGAGCCAAAACATTATGAACCTGTTTCGGTTGTATTACCCTGGGCGGGGGATGCGTTTTTGTCGGTTGAGGCTGCGTAACCGACACATCTTTAACGGGTGGTTTCTCAATGGGTTTTTTGGGCGGAGGTTCTTCTTCCCGTGCTGTTTCCGGCGTATTTTTTTCCCAGGGAGGTTCTACGGTCTGTTTAGGGCTGGTTTCATGTTGTGGCGGAGTTTCCTCTGATCTGCTTCCCAGAGAAACTGCGATTCGCTGGATAGATAACGGTTCTGGAAGAATGACTGTAGTATTCTCCGGTAAACGGGTCAGGAGAACTCCAATGTGCAGGGTCAGGGCCAGAATAATCGCTGGAATGAATCGCCCGTATTTGCATGTACTCATCACTGGCTGCTGGTCTGTTTTGCCTGTAGGGAAATTTTTTTCAGACCGCTCTTCTGAACAATATCCAGTATTTCGAACAACTCCTGATAATCAACGGATTTATCGGCATAAATCCGAACCTCTTGCTCTTCTCCTTTTTTTCCTATGGTAACCCTGCGGTACAGTTCTTCAGCCAGTTCCACTGTTGACACAGGACTTTTATCAATGAAGATCCTTTCACCCTGATCTGTTGCCTGAATGGTAATCCCAATGGCTTCTGTTGTCTCAAGAGGGGCACGACCGGATTGTGGTAAATCCACAGACATCCCATGGTGAACAGCCATTGAAAGCATGGCATAGATAAAAAAGACCAGCAGCAGAAAGACAATATCAATAAGCGGCAGCATTTCTATGCGTGGTGACGATACTGCCGAACGTTTAATTTTCATCTTTTTCCTGGAGTAGTTTGTTGTGTACGACCTCTAAACTAGTACCATATTTTTCCATGATATCTGCGGCATGATCAATGCGACTCTTAAAATAATTATATGGGAAAACTGTGGCAATGGAGATGGTGAGACCAGTTGCAGTAGTTATCAGAGCCTGGGCTATGCCACTGGTTACCAGCTTTGGGTCGGTTATTCCACCACTGCCGAGTATCTTAAAGGAGCTTATTATGCCGATCACTGTACCCAGAATGCCCAGCAGAGGGGTAACCGTGATCATGGTGTCCAGGATGGTCATGTATTTGGCCATTTTCTTTACTCGATATTGAGCTTCTGAGGCCATGGCCTTGCTCATATCCCAATTTCTATGCATGATGCCAATGTTAATCATTTTGATAACATGATCTTCACACCCTTGGCTCTTTTCTTTAATCGCTTCCCATTCACCGCTTTCTGCAAGGTGGAGAATCTCGTCCATTAACTGACGATTGCGTCTTTTTCGTATCTGTACCCAAAAAAGAGATCGCTCAAAAATGACACTCAGTGCAACAAAAGAGCAGGCCAGCAGCGGCCACATCACCGGGCCACCGTTTTGTATTAGTTCATATATCCGCATAGTGTTCTGTTGCTAATAGTAGTGAGAAAGCATGAAGGCATGCTCTAGCCTGGCCATAAAATAGCCTATGATTTCAGGATACCAGGCGAGCCCCTTAAACCAATTACGGTTTTTATGGCTCACCATGGAACATTCCACCGTAAAACCCATGTTTTCAAGATTGCTTCGCCAGCTATTTTTTTCACCCATAAGATCTTCTTCTGCATGAATCCCGGCAATATACATCATGGGGATTATTTTTACTATACCGTGTCGTGCCGCAAGCTTGAGTCGTTGAATTCTATTCAAGACAGAAAGCGAATCAGGAATTCCTTCAATACTGGCTGCGAGTACATTTGGATAACGATCTGCTACCAGTTTTTCCAACCCTAGATACACAGTATTTACTGGGTTAGATGCAAGTGGTGTACCGTGTAAAGCCAGAATGTTTAAACCCTTATCCGGTGTGAGAAATTCCTTTTCGAGAATCTGCAGGACATTCAAAACAAATTTCCATCGGTGAAAAAGAGTTTCACCAACAATGACTCTCAACCCCGGAAAGAATTCACAGGTTTCCTGTAACTGCTGATATTCAGTACCTGGAAATATATGCAGAGGTTGAACAACAGCTTTGCGATAGCCAGCAGCTTCAACCTGTGCCAAAGATTGTTGCAAACTGGGAAGCCCTGATTTTAGGCGAATAATTTCAGAGGTGTAGGCCCAAAAAATATCATATTCTGAATATTTTTGCTCCACCTGTTTTTGGAAGAGACTAAGGGCGATTTTAGCCCGACTGCTGCTGCCAAAGGCCGCCAGAATAATAGCGGGTTTTACACTTAGGTTTGGGAGCCGCAGTTTTCGACCAATATATCCATGTCTATTCATCTGTCACCTACAGTTCCAGCCAGG
>CAYWMZ010000310.1:0-3711 GCA_964459485.1 uncultured Desulfocapsa sp.
CTGCTGTCTAGCAATACAAGGAATTCACGATTCCCCTTTGGGCCGAGAATGGGGCTGGGGGTTATGTCCTGAATCGCAAGACCTATATCTGTAATAAATCCTGTTATTTTATCAATGGCCTGTTGATGGTGCTCGGGATCTGTAACCACTCCGCCCTTAGGGATGAGATTGCGTGGCAATTCAAATTGTGGCTTTATGAGACAGATAATGGCAAGTTCTGGGCCAAACAGCGGAATAAGCGGCGGAATAAGTTTGGTGAGAGAGATAAAGGCCGCATCTATGACCGCAAAATCGATGGGTTCAGGAATCTGTTTTACCCCAATATTGCGGGCATTAAAACGTTCAATAACGATTACCCGTTCATCCTGACGCAGTTTCCAATCCAGCATTCCATAGGCAACATCCACCGCATAGACCTTTTCTGCGCCATTCTGGAGCAGACAGTCGGTAAAGCCCCCGCTGGAGGCACCAATATCGGCGCAGACAAGCCCTGAGGGATTTACAGCAAAATGATCAAGCCCCCCCTGGAGTTTTAGTCCCCCTCGTGACACAAAGGGACACTGCTCTTTCACCCGGAGGACACAACCCTCTTTGTAAAGGGTTCCAGCCTTATCACAGATATCTCCATTTACAGAGACCTTTGCCGCACCAATCAGGCCCTGGGCATGATGCAGGTCAGTTGCAAGCCGGTTGCGACACAGTAGTTCATCAAGTCGAATCTTGGCCATGGTATCAGCTACGACTTGTGTACATGGCATAATGGTTTGATGGCATAATGGCGTGAATCAGAGTGCTGAAATCCTTGCCTTGGCAAGGGCTGCTTCGGGCGAAGAACCATAGGAAGCCATTATTTTTTTGTAAATAATCCGAGCCGTTTCCTTATCGGAGAGTTTCTCAAAGGCCGCACCCTGTCGTAGCAGGGCCTTGGCTGCATTGGGATTACCGGGGTAGTTTGAAATAATCTGCTGATATTGGATAATGGCCTGGTCATATTCTTTAAGTTTGAAGAGGCTCTCTCCCATCATATATCTGGATTGAATGGCCTTTTTATTGGAGCCCCTCTTATTGACATCTTTTTCAAACAGGCCATAGGCCTCTTTATATTTTCCATCACGGTAGCTTTGCATGGCCATTCCATGGGAATCCATATCTGGTGAGGCAACTGCTGCTGGAGCAGGGACGGGTCTACTTGGTGAGGTTGCAACCGGTTGCACTCTGATACGGCTTGAACTGCTTCCAGAGCCGGACTGTTGTTTAAGGATTTTCATGGGGCTGGTACTGATATGGGGGATACCGGCAGTTGTGCTCAGGAAGCTGCTCTGTTTCACACGTTGCGCCTTGCGCATGGCCTCTTCTGCGGCAAGCTTTGCTGCCCTGGAACGACGTTCTGCATCTCTAACCCGAGCCATTTGCAGGGCAGTAAGGGATTCTTTCTGACTATTAATCTTTGAATCGAATTCGGCAAGCTTGAGGTTGAGGCGCTTTTCCTGCTGACTGGAGAGGGTTTCCAGTGCCAACTGCAACTCTTTATTCTGCTCCTGGAGCATCCGGGTCATATGGGCATTTTCTTCCAACTTACTCTTTAATTGTAGAATATCTGCCTGAAGGAGATCGAGTTGTCCAGAAGACATGGCTTGGCGTTGCTGCATCTGATCTACGGTATTGACCTTCATGTCCTCAAGTTTTTTGTTTATGGACCTGACATTATAGTTGAGGGCTTGAACGTCATCTTGAGAGGCACAATTACTGAGAAGCGGCATCAGACCGATAAGAACGAGTGCGGTGAAGGTATTTTTTTTCATGGATGTTCCAGGGTATATGGGTGCGAAAGGGGGCTCAAATTTTACCAGTGGCCCAGCGGGGATAGGTCTGGTTTCCCTTCTCCTCAAAGAGCTGTCTCAAAAAAGAGCCATTTTTTAAGACTGCATAGATCTTTTGACTCTTTCCCCTGCGCAGGGAAAAGAGAATTTGTTTACTGTCGGGTGACCAGCTTGGTGACTCATGCTGTCCGTCGCCATGGGTGATCTGTTTTGGCGTAGCCCCTGTTTTGGGGGACATGGTAACGATTTGGTAGGAGCCGTCAACAAGACTCGAGTAGGCAAGGAGTCGACCGTCTGGAGACCAACTTGGTTCGGCATTTTCACGACCCTTAAAGGTGAGACGCTGTACCTTGAGGGTCTTCAGATCCATAATATATATCTGTGGTCTGCCGCTGCGGTCTGAAACAAAGGCAATACTTTTCCCATCTGGAGACCAGGCCGGGGAGACATTAATCCCTGAACGGCGAGTCAACTGTTTTATGATCTTACCCTTTCTGTCCAGCAGGAAGAGGTCGGGATTTCCCTCTATAGAGAGGGTGAGGATCATCTTTTTTCCATCGGGTGCCCAGGCCGGGGCCAGATTCATTCCTCGACGCCGTGACAGCGGCCGGGTGGTTCGGCTCTGGTTCAGGTCGGTGATATAGAGGTTTTGGTTCCCAGAGTGGTAGGATGTGTAAGTAAGATAGCGGCCTCCGGGGAGAAATCGCGGAGAAACCACAAGATTTTTATGGCGTGTTATCTGCCGTATCTTTTTGCCGAGGATACCGGAAAGATATATTTCTTTAAATCCATTTTTATCAGAGACGTAAGCAATCTTACTGGAGGCAATACCATCCTGACCACTCATCTCCTTAATAACTGAATCGGTAAATCGAAAGAGCATACTCTGTTCATGGTTTCGTTGCCCGTTGTAGCGTTTCCCCATGACCATATCGTTTCCAGCAACATCAAGCAGACGTATCTCCATGGTAAGCCCGTTTGCGGTGAGGGTGTAGCTCCCAAGGACAACAAAATCAGCACCAAGTTTTTTCCAGTTGGTGTCTTGTCGCTTACCGTACTGTTCCGCAGGCAGAAGGGTGAAAATTCCATGGAATACCAGAGCTTGGCCAAGGGTGTTGGCAAGATCTCGCCCATAAATCTGGAGCCTTTGAGGTTGCTCACTGTTGACAAACCAGGGGACGGCAATGGTAATCTTCCTGGCCTCAGGCGAGGTTATATCAAGGTAACTGACCTCTTTGGCCTGGAGCTGCACAGGAGACAGCCCAATGAGGAAGAGGAAAAAAAATGTGGCATAACGGAGTAACATGGCATTGCTCGTCAATTAAAATAATGAATAAGAGCTTCTTGTTAGAAGTATAAAAGTTTGCAGTCTCCAGTCAACCTTTTTAAGTCTTGCCTCTAGGAGAAATTATTGAATCTGCCCTGGTCGGAAACGTAACCCGATACTGTATTGTTTGGTATGCATGGCAGCTGGAATGGGTACCAGAGGGTTTGACTCCTGAATAGTACGGCTGACAAATTGATCAAAGACCCGATCTCCCGAACGTTTTTCGAAACTGTGTCGAATGATACGGCCATTTTGGGCGATATCAATAATGACGATGGCCATCAAATCGGGTCTCCACGGTTTAATATCGGGTAAGGCCCAGTTTTCCATAAGTATCCCATTGATGGCAGCATTATACTGGTCTGTAACGATATTGCCTGAACTGCCAGACGGGGTTGATTGTCTGGCAGCAGATGCTGAGGAAGCGACCTCAGCATCTGTCCGTAACATCTGTCTCAGGGCCTGAACCGCCTCATTTGCCGCATCCTCTTCTTCTGCTGCTGCGAGTTTTTCCTGACGACGAGCCTCCTGAAGAAGGTGTTGGTGTTTCTCTTCTAAGCGGGC
>CAYWMZ010000311.1:0-3705 GCA_964459485.1 uncultured Desulfocapsa sp.
CCCGATAAAATGAGTGGGAGATCGATGCCGTCGGCTTGGTATGGTCGATCTGCACGGTGACTGGCTTAGTGAGGATATCCTCGGCCAGGGAGCGGATCTCTTTGGGCATAGTGGCAGAAAAGACAAGAGTCTGTCGCTGCCTTGGCACCTTGCTCAAAATCCGTCGAATGTCTGGTAAAAAGCCATGGTCGAACATATGGTCGGCCTCATCCAAAATCAGCATTTCCACTGTGGAAAGATTAATGGCCTTCGTGTTTGCCAAGTCAAGAAGGCGACCCGGGCAGGCTACGACAATCTCTGCACCCTTTCGGATTTTAATAATTTGGGACTGTTTACTGACTCCACCATAGATAACTATGCTGCGTAAATGTGTCTGCTTAGCCATTTTACCGATGTAAGTATGTGTCTGTTCCGCAAGTTCCCGGGTAGGAGCAATGATCAGAGCACGAATTTTTCCCTTTGGGCCGCTATGAAGACGCTGCAGGATAGGAAGAACAAAGGCTGCGGTTTTACCTGTGCCTGTCTGGGCAAGGCCGAGAAGATCACGTCCGGCAAGAACCGGGGGAATAGACTGCTTTTGGATAGGGCTAGGTGATACATACCCGCTATTATCAAGGGCGGTTTGGATCTGGGGGTGAAACTGAAATTCTGTAAAACTCATTAAAACTCCTTCTGGGAAACAGATAAGTACTGGGAACGTGAATTTAATTCTTTTGCCCGTACTCTATAATATAGCTTGCTTGCTGCTGGTGTGTCGATCAATTGTTAAAATAATTTGGCTCTTTGCTGTTTCAAGTGGATACTCCAAAGTTGGATTTTCCGCCAATAAGTTAGAGCGTGGCGATTAAATTCTTGTTTGTTTTTGTTCTGTATCCCCTCGCTCTGTCTTTTGCTGCCTGAAGTAGACATTTGAACCCTTCAAGTATCCCGTTTGTCATTTGTGATCTAAACCATTGGAGGATACCATTCCAATGACGTTTAATTGTATACGCCGCATCAATAATTGGTTGTAGTCGGCGATGCGTTGCCCAGAAGAACCATTTATTAAGTAAGGACTCTGCCGCTTCCTGTGGTTGATTAAATATTTCCTGGAAATTAAGCGTAATATGATACGCACGACTCGTTTTCAAATTGAGTTTTTTTGCAATTAGGCTGTTTGGCTTGTCGGCCTGTTTTTGTGTTAAATTACCCACTCGAAACAGCGAGGAATTAATAATTTTTTTACACACAAATAAACTTTTGAGTGAGTATCATTTTTGAATGCTTCTCTGAAGCCTCTAACTGGAAAAGAATCTCAACACCCCAATTCAGTCATGGTACAGGTTATAGATGTAGACATATAGTTTTATTCCGTATGTCCTTTAGATAATCGGTAAATATCTATCTACGATAGCAAATGATGAGCAAAGAGAACAGCTTAGGTGGGAAAACGTGAGCCAACATGCTTCTACTTAAACTACCCACATAGGTTACCTTATGTGATGTTTATTTCAAGTAAAAAATAACCGGTTTTGCGTTTATTTGAGCAGGTAACAAAAAAACGATATGATACCACTTCGTTAGGTGGTGTCTTTTTTTGCAGCACCTTTTTGTTTCTTTGATTCAAATATAAAATTATCACCGCAAACACAGGCAAGCAAGAAATGACGAGGAGAAATTACCCTAATTCTCATATAACCAGGGACACGTAATTCGGTAAATTGAATAATTCGGGGACAAACCACGTTAAGATAGCATTTAGTGGAAGAATCATCCTATTGATTGTCCACTATTTGGCCACACTCTTCTCTTGCTGCTCAGCTACCATATCATCCCAGGTGGCCCGTTTTTCCTGAATATAAATCCCCGAATAGAATTTTCGTTCCATGGCCAGGAGAATGGCATCTTTCTGATTCGTTGCGTCATGGCCGTCCGGTACCGGGGCAAACTCGCGGCGCAGCATATCATAGACCAGATTTGTGTGGTCAAAGGTGACGCAGGGCGAGATGATATCCACAAAGGAAAAACCGGGGTGAGCAAAGGCCGCTTCGATTGTCTGGTTCAATGATTCCGGATCACCCGCATAGCCACCTGCCACAAAAGATGCTCCATAAGATAGAGCCATAAGGATAGGATTCAGGGGCTGATCCGGATTGCCGTAGGGGTGGGTTCCGGTAACCTGTCCGTGGGGTGTGGTTGGGGAAGTCTGTCCCTTGGTCAGTCCGTAGATACCATTATCAAAGAGGAGATAGGTGATGTTGATATTACGGCGTATGGCGTGGGCCAGATGGCCGCCGCCAATGGCCAGACCATCGCCATCTCCGCTGATGGCCAGTACCGTGAGCTCAGGACTGGCCATCTTGATGCCGGAGGCCACAGGGAGAGCCCGGCCATGGATGGTGTGGAAGCCATAACATTTGGTGAAGAAGGGATAGCGGCCGGAGCAACCGATCCCGCTCACCACCGAAAGATTGCTGGTTTCAACGCCAAGGGTGTTCAGGGCCTTGTCCACGGCGTGGGTGATGCCATAATAGCCGCAGCCGGGGCACCAGATGGGCATGGCCTCAGAGCGGTAGTTCAAAAGGCCTGAATCCTTGACCTGATCGATATGTTTACACGTCTCCGCATGGAGGAGGGCCATATTCTGCTGAGTCACTTAGTGCTCCTTTCTGGATTCGTTGTGGAGTGTAAACCTGATCCAGCCGTGCCGCTCTGTAGCAGCTGAACGCTTGCATCTACGATATCGGACACCGGAAAGGGGGCAGAATAGACCTGACAGATCCGGGCTATCTCCCTTTTGCAGACCCGTTCCACAATGCCAGCAAATTGGCCACTCCAGTTCATCTCCACCACCGCCAGATGCTTGCAGCGACCACTGAAGTTTTTGAGCGCAGCATTATCCACCGGCCATAACAATCGAGGAAAGAAACCGCCCGCCTTGATCCCAAGTGACTGTAGCTCGTCCAGGGCTTCACGGGCAGCTCCGATGGAAGATCCCCAGGAGACGATCCCGATGTCCAGATATGTCTCAGTGGTGCTTTCTGGATCTGGCCATTGCTCACCCAATGTGGCAAGTTTGGCAAATCGTTTGTGGGTCATGCGCTGGTGGTTGTCTGCACTGTAATCGGGCATGCCCCGTTCGTCGTGTTCAAGGCCGGTGCTGGTGTAATAGAGCCCTTCCTGTCCAGGTAGGGCTCGGGGGGAGATTCCGGATTTAGTGAGGGCGTAGCGTTTATAGTCTGAAGAAGATGATTGCAGCGAAATCTTTTCATACATGCCAAATTCGTCGGGGTCGATCTCTTCCCAGTTGAGATCCTCCATCCGGTTGGAGAGGAAGAAATCAAGCAATATCAGCACCGGAGTTTGAAAGGCCTCGGCCAGTTCAAAGGCCTTCAGTACCAGCGAGTAACACTCCGCCACCGTGGATGGCGCAAGGACTGGTTTGGGAGAGTCCCCCGTGGCCCCGAAGATGGCCATATTGAGGTCTGATTGCTCGGTCTTGGTGGGCAGCCCGGTGGATGGCCCGGCCCGCTGTGAAGCGATGACCACAATGGGGATCTCGGCCATGACCGCCAGGTTTAAAAATTCTGCCATAAGGCAAAGTCCCGGCCCCGAGGTCGCAGTGGCGCAGCGTTTTCCGGAAAATCCACCACCCACGATATGGCCGATGGCCGAGATCTCATCTTCGGTCTGGGCGACGATGCCACCAAATTCCGGCAGGAAGCG
>CAYWMZ010000312.1:0-3681 GCA_964459485.1 uncultured Desulfocapsa sp.
TTGCATTTTTACTAAAAGTCGGCCAAAATGATAAGCACACATGAATTGGTGTCAAGGTTTTGGCCCCGGCGATCCTACACAAAGAGACAGTACAATGGAAACAGTACAGAAAGACACCCTTATTATTGGAGCCGGAATCTCCGGCCTCACCCTTGCCTGGAAGCTGAAACAGATCCCCGGCCATTCGTTCCTTTTGCTCGAACGATCCGACCGGGCTGGTGGAGCCATCCGCAGCCACGCAGAAGAGGGCTACCTGGCCGAAGCCGGCCCCCACGGATTCCTTGACAACTGCCCCGAATCACAGCAACTCCTAAGCGAAACCGGCCTTGACCAAGAGTGTCTCAAGGCACCCCTTGCCAATTTTGTCCGCTATGTGTGCATGGATGGCAAGCTGCGGCTTATCCCTCAGTCGCCCCCCAAGATCCTGGCTGCCCCCCTGATCTCGCCTCTTGCCAAATTGCGGGTCGCAGGGGAACTCTTTAAAAAGGCCATGCCGGGGGAACCCACCGTAAGTGAGTGGATAAGCCATCGCTTTGGCAAGGCATTGCTGCCTTATGTGGATGCCGTCTTTACCGGCACCTACGCCGGAGATCTGGAACGACTGGTGATAGACGGTGTTATGCCGGGAGTGAGGAAGATTGAAAAGGAACAGGGCTCGGTTATTCGGGGACTTATCCACAAGATGCGGGCTGCCAAAAAGGACGCCGCAACATCTGGAAAAAAGAAAACCCTTCCCGCCATGACCAGCTTTCCAGGAGGCATGGCCCGGTTGCCTGAACGCCTCTTTGAAAATCTTGGGCCAAAAGAGATACGCTTCAACTGCCCTGTTACAAGCATAGCAAAAGAGGGCACACTGTGGCGAGTAGATCTTGGACAAGAATCCATTCTTTGCCGCAATCTGGCACTGGCGCTGCCCGTTAACGCTGCCCTGTCCTTGCTCTCCGGAGTCACAGACCCACCCCCGCTGTCAAAAATTCCGGAAGCCAGAATCGCCACCATCGGACTTGGCTTTGGACCTGAGGCAACACTCCCTCCCGGATTTGGTTTTCTGGCCCCGGAGCAGGAACATCGTTTCTGTCTGGGGGCCCTGTTCTCCTCCAATATGTTTCCCGGCAGAACCCCAAACGGCCATATCCTTCTGGAAGCCTTGGTGGGTGGCCGCAGACATCCGGCACGGCTGGAACTTGACGACAAAACCCTTATCCAGAAAGCGGTGGACGATCTCAAACAGCTCCTGGATCTTCCTAAGGCCCCAGTTTACGCCAGGGTTCTGCGACCAGGCGGAGGAATACCACAGCTTGAAAAAGGCTACCCTGGTCTCCTCAAATGGCGCAACGATCTCATGCAGAATGAAAAAGGACTCTACATCACCGGTTTTGGCTGGGAGGGCATTGGCCTCAATGAAATGATTAAAACGGCCTTCCGGGTCAGTGCAGCCATTGCCCAGGGGGAACAGGACAGCGGAGAGCAGGATGCTGCCCTGAAAAAGGTGTATTTTTAAAAATCTTCAAAAAAGGGTACAGCCCCCTCTCCCATACACCATATAGGGAGGATAGCATGGTAATAGTCCTATGAAACAGAGGGCTTCAGGTGAAATTCCCCCTGCCATTCAAGAAAAAAATTTGGTTTTTTTTTGAAAAGGACATACAATTTCCTTTATTAGCACTTCCCTCCCCCGGAATCTATCAGATAGCAGCCGGGGAGGAGGGTAAATACCAATAAGGAAGCCCATGTCTCTACTCAAAAACCTCTCTCTCAAGATCAAACTCCTGCTCATTGTTATCCTGCCGCTCAGTGCCTACCTTGTGGTCTCAGGTTCAAACCTGATAGATCGGGCAGCTCAACTCAGTTCCTACAATGACATCCATAAGCTTTCCCTCTTTTCAAGCAACATCAGCGACCTGGTTCATGAACTCCAAAAAGAACGGGGGGCATCTGCCGGTTTCCTTGGAAGTAACGGTGAGAAATTCGGCAGTCAACTGCTCTCTCAACGTGCCGCCACGGACAAAAAGCAACAAATCCTCACCGAATCTCTCAAGAATTTTGATCTCAAGGCCTTCGATGCTGAATTTAAAAAACGTACCAGCAAAGCCTTTTCTCAACTGAGAAAGATGGAAGGAGAGCGGCGCAGTATCTCCAGCCAGCAGCGTTCGGTGAAAGAGGCGGTCACCTACTATTCCTCCACCAACGCAGACCTCCTGGATATCATCGGCTATATGACCCACCTCTCAAACAATGCCGGTCTCACCTCACAAATCGGGGCTTACTACAACTTCCTGCAAAGTAAAGAGCGGGCCGGAAAAGAACGGGCCATCCTGAGCGGTGCCTTCAGCAAGGGCAGCTTCAGTGCCACCAGTTACTCCCTCTTTGTGCAGCTGGTTGCAGAACAGGACACCTACCTTTCGGTCTTTGAGGCCCTGGCAACTCCCGATGACTGCCAGTATTTCAAAAGGACTCTGAGCGATGCAGCCGTTGAGCAGGTGGAAAAGATGCGTCAGGCCGCCCGTCTGGTAAACCTTGACAGCAGCAAAAAATTTGGGATCGATGCTGTTGCCTGGTTTGACACCATCACCAGGAAAATCAATCTTCTCAAACAGGTGGAAGACCACCTTTCAATAGGAATAGAAGAGAACAGCAAGACCCTGGCCAGTTCGGAACAGACCGCAATGACCCTCTCTTTAGTTGTTTTTGTAATAATTGTGATCGTCTCCGGGCTTCTGGTCTATCTGGTAACCGCCATGATCCTCAATGGAATCGAACAGGCCAGTAATGTTGCCCTTGACCTGGCAGAGGGAGACGGTGACCTCACCCGAAGGATGAACCTGGATACGAGTGATGAAGTCGGACTACTGGGTCAGGCTGTTGATAAAATGCTCAACAACCTCTCCTCCATGATTGGCCAGATCCAGGGGATTTCCGGATCCCTTGAAGGGGCAAACAGCGAACTCTCTGCTCTCTCTTCTGAGATGCAGGAAGAATCAAGCAATGTGGCAGGCAGGGCCAGTACCGTTGCGGCCGCCGCCGAAGAGATGAGTGCCAATATGGATACAGTGGCCATTGCGGTTGAAGATGCCGCCCAAAACGTGGCCAGCGTCGCTGCAGCCACCGAAGAGATTGCGGCAATCAGTGATGAGATCTCAAGCAATACTGAAAAGGCGCGGGGCATCACCGCCAAGGCCGTAACTCAGGCCGCAAACTCCTCGGAACGGGTTCATGAACTGGGCCGGGCCGCAGATGAAATTGGCAAGGTAACCGAAACCATCACCGAGATATCATCCCAGACTAATCTCCTGGCCCTCAACGCCACCATTGAAGCAGCACGGGCCGGAGAGGCCGGAAAAGGCTTTGCTGTGGTTGCCAATGAGATCAAGGATCTTGCCAAGCAGACGGCAGATGCCACCCTTGAGATCAAGAGTAAAATAGAAGGCATCCAGACCACCACTCAGAGCACCGTGCTCGAGATCAAAGAGATCTCAAAGGTCATTGACGAAATCAATGAAATTGTGGCAAGTATAGGAGAATCAGTTGACACCCAGACCGCCACAACCACAGAAATATCCGGCAACATCAATCAGGCATCCCAGGGTATCCAGGAGGTAACGGAGAACGTCAGCCAGGCTTCCACTGTTTCCAGGGAAGTGGCCAAGGATATCTCAGAGGTGGATCAATCGGCCAACCAGA
>CAYWMZ010000313.1:0-3673 GCA_964459485.1 uncultured Desulfocapsa sp.
AGACGATGGGGAAGAGCAACTCCATAAACCCAGCGTAATGGTTTCTGTAGACCCAGGGCCCAACAGGGTTTGCATTGGTGGGCGCAGCTCGGAACCAGTATATAAGGTTATTAGAAGTGAATTTTTGGAGGATGGCGAAGAAAGCAATCACCGTGGCCAGGGTTGCAACTATTTTGATGGTTTTACGGAGCAGCTCTTGGCGACTTAAAAGCTGTACGGTGACAATATAAAAAAGGACATATGATGTAATGCGCAGTGCTTCCAGCAAAGTAGATTTCTGGTTGACAGTGAGGGGGATCCAACCTGGATTATCCTGTACGGCGAGTATGGGAGCATAGCTGTTGTAAACTCCAGGGGCAATTATTGATACAAGTTGAGGGGGAAGGGGAAGCAGTTGACCCCACATCAATAGGAGCAGGAGGAAAAGAATTATGATTCCAGGGACTTCATAGAAAGGATGAGATTTGCGGAAAGATACAAAATAGTAAGTAATTACAGTGAGGCTGACCAAAACTTCAACAACAGCTATTGACCAGGTTTCCACACTCCCAAATGCAAGAGGTGCAAAGAAGAGAGTGAGGACAAAGAGTCTGTATGAAATGTTTTTCATAGCGTGCCCGTTTGTGGCGATCTGTTACAGTGACAGACAGCTAGCATTAAAAGTGGTGTCGGAGGAGATGGTATTTAGTGTTCGCAATTATCTTTTACTGTAATATTCATAATAACCGTAGTACCCAGACTGCTTTTTTGATTTTATCAGACCATTGAGTACCAGGCCTAATATAGGGGAGTGAATAGCTCTCAATTTTTTCAGACCGGCGTCCAGAATATCGTAGGTTGTTTGCCCGGATCGAGCGACAAGTAAAACACCATCAACAATGGTACTGAGGGTCAGGCTGTCTGTAACACGCAGTATCGGCGGGGAATCCAGGAGAACAAAGTCGAATTTTTTTAACATTTCCTCCATAAGGGCCTTCATTCGTTTGGACTGCAAAAGTTCTGCTGGATTTGGAGGGATAGGGCCTGAAGTTATCAGTGAGATAGGCTCATTGGGAATTGATTTGATCAGTTTTGCTTCGGTGCGTCCAACAAGGTAGTTGCTCAGCCCTGAGGAGTTGGGCATATTGAACAGAGAATGGGCACGGGGTCTACGCATGTCACAGTCAATGATAAGAACCTTTTTATTGTTTTGAGCGAGTATTCTCGCAAGGTTGCAGGTCGTGGAGGTCTTTCCATCCTTGGGGGACATGCTTGTAACCAGAATGGAACGTGGCGGATGATCGGGGGATGAGAGGAGCAGACCGGATCGAATCAGTCGATAGTTCTCTGCAAGTGGTGAGAGGGGGTGCTTTAGGAGATGTGTCTCAATTGTATCTTTGGAGTCTTTTAATTCCTCAACTGTTCCAAGCACAGTAATCCCAAAGCGTTGTTCGATGTCTTTACCATCTTTAACACTGTTGTCCAGGTATTCGATAAAGAAGGCAAGACCGATTCCACCAAAAAGCCCAAGGATCAGGCCGAGTGCGAGGTTCCGCTTTTTGCGTGGTTTTGAGGGAGCCATTGGCAAATCGCCAGCTTTAACAACCCATATTTTTACATCTTGAGACTGTTCTGTGACACTTGCTTTTTTAATACTGGAAGTGAGTGCATCATAGAGAACTCGGTTCATGTCCACTTCCCGTTTCATTATGGAATACTGGGTGAACCGTTCATTAATATTGAGCATTTCCTGCTTAGTGTTAGCCAGGAGTTGTTTGAGGTTCGCTTCCTGAGATTTTGCGAGTTCATAGGTGTTGCGGGTGGACTCTATGATGCGTTCTATTTCGAATTTTTTCTCTTTGAGTAGCAGGGCATACTCTGCTTTGGCTTTAATCATTTTGGGATGTTTATAGCCAAACTTTTTGGAGAGATCCTTAATGTTCTGTTCTGCAGCAAAGACTTTACCCCTAAGATCCTGGAGAGTTTTATTTTCAGAAAAGACGGAGATAGTCTCAATGTTAGTGTAATCTTTGCCAAGTTTTTTTATTTGATCGTAGAGGGCCTCGATTTCTTTCTGTGAGGCTTGGGCCTTTGATAACTGTGAACTGAATTCGGCCAGTTTCTGGGGATAAACTGCAAGTTTATTCTCAACGGTAACCAGATCATTGTCCCGCATGTATTTTTGTAGGGACAGCTCAGATTTCTCGAGTTTTTTTCGCTCTTCTGCAGCCTTACTCGTCATCCATTGAAGTGAGTAGTTGCTAGAGGCAAGTTTTATCTCAAGAATTTCATCTATATAGGATTGAACAATGGCATTAATGATTAATTTTGCCATGGCAGGGTTTTTATTACTGTAACTGATGATAGCTGTCTTTGTGTTGGCAACGGGTTTGATTATCAGGTTGGCGGTAATGGCTGAGGCAATGATATCCGCATCGCTACGAGGGGGGGGATTAATGAGTAGGTTACCTGTCCCTTCAGTTTTGTCTCCCTGTTCACCATCTGAGGAAAACGAAAGCAGATCTTTGATTTTCCCTTTGAAGCTAGATAAAAAGCTAAAAAGTCCCGCCTGTTTTTCTGTGATAAAATAGTGTCTGTATTTGGTGTCGAGTTTGAGTTGCTTTACCACCCTGTGGGAAACATTGGGGCTGCGAATTAATTCGAACTGAGTTGAAAGAAATTCAGGATCCCACCGTGCGTAGCGGGTTGGGTCGATGGCACTTGAATTGGTGTTTCGTTCGATAAGAACCTGGGAGGATGCTGTGTACATCGGGGTGGCAGTGAAGGTTGCAATTACCACTATGAGAAATGTGATTACAAGAAATGTAACAACTGTTTTCTTCCGTTTTTCCACAACCCTATAGTAATCACGAAGATGGATCTCCTGTTCCTGGGATGGTTGAAGGTCGGTTTCCTGTGGAGATGTAGGTATGTTCATGATTTTTTTTATTCGGGGAGCAGGAGTTAAAAGAAACTTTCAGGGACAACAATGACGTCATTTGCGAGAACAGAGGTGTTTAAGTCAAGATCTTCGAGGATAGTTTTTTTACCCTTCACAAGACGCACAATACGGACACTGGATTTAGACGCTTTTCCTGTGAAACCACCAGATCTTGCGATAAGTTTGAGAACTGTAGCGTTTTTGTCACAGGGGTAGGCATCTGGGTTTTTAACCTCGCCAGTAACAAAACACATCCCGCCTTTGGAGATATAAATAGTATCTCCGTCATGGATAGGAATGTTTTGGCTCAGATCACCCCCCTCCATAATTGATTTAATATTGACAATAAGGACCTCATTCTTTTCACCACTAATTCTCTTAATGGTGGCAGTATCGCCAGCCCCCTCCTTAAGTCCACCTGCCTGGGAAATAATCTCAAGGAGTGTCATGGCCCCACGCAATTCTGCAATCCCTGGTTTATTGATCTGGCCAAGGATAACAGCTTTTTTGGAACGGAATTCTTCTATGAAGATGTTGACCTGAGGGTTGATAATATAGCCGTCTGCAAGGAGGCTAGTGAGTTTTTTGGTGACATCGGGAATGGTCATTCCGCTGACTTGTACTTGTCCAATAAACGGGATGGCAATAAAACCATTGTTTGAGACTCGAACAGTTTTCTGGAGGTCAGGATGATCGTAGACATCGATCTTCAGAACATCTCCTGATCCAATAATGTAGTTATCGGCCACACTG
>CAYWMZ010000314.1:0-3649 GCA_964459485.1 uncultured Desulfocapsa sp.
AGGGTAACAATCTTCTCCACGAGTCTCCCATAACTGAAGTAGAAAATCAGGAAGGATAAGAGCAGAAGAAGGATACTTATGGTAAATGCGGAGAGGAGCCGCTGTTTCTTTAAGGCCAGTTCTTTCGAGATATCAAGTGCCACAAAGAAGTTGCCCAGGGTCTTCCCTTGAAAGTCTGTAACGGGTGCTACCTGAAGAAGGACGTGGGGCCTGTTGTTCAAGACGACACGCTGTTGGGGAAGTTGCCAGTCGGGCTCTTTATCCATGTTAGTAAAGGGCGTGATGTCCAGGGATTGAATGGTATGGGTTTTTCCCTTAAAAGAGTGTGTTCCAGTTGTTGAGCCAGGGGCAGTTTCCTCATTTTTGATGGCCATTGCGGCAATGGTGCCCAGCTTTTTTTGGAGGGCATCAAAGATGACAGAGGCGTTGATGCCAAACTGAACAGCACCGAGATGGGAACCGCTGTAGAAAACCGGTTGTATCAGGCGATACTGGACGCTGATCTGTCCGGCATTAAATCCTGAGAGTGGTTTGTGGCTGCGGTTGACTTCTACGATATCATTCCTGATGGCGGTGATGTCGTCACCGAATTTTCCCGGATTGTGAACCCGGAGAAAGACCCGGTTGTTGGGAAGAATCCAGCCGATAGTTGCAAAGTAGGGATCTTCTTGCTTTAAGGCGTGAAGCAGCGATTGGCTGGCCTTAAGGAGCCGGGAGCGATCCTGGTCGGCAAAACTCTTGATCATCTGTCTGCGGCTCTCTGAAAAATCAGGATTGCTAAAGGCGATGATATTCTCTTGGTATCTCTGGGTGATGCTTGAGAGTATGGTGTCGGCCAGGAGCAAGGCGGACTCGCTCTTGCCATCAATGAGGGCCTCAATGTTCTCATTGTACTGCTTAATGATAATGGTCACAAAGAGGCTACAAATAGCCACAATCATGAGCATAAGTGAGAGTATGACCTTCCATTTGCTGTTCATTGCAGATGCTGTATGTCATTGAAACTGATGATGAACCTTTGACTATCTAATAAAATAGCCACCCTTGAACCTTGTTGGATTTTATAGTTTTTATGGGTGGAAGTCAAATAATTGTAGATTGGGTGGAGGGAGGGGTGCCCTGCCCGGGTGTGATGTCCCGGGCGCAGGGGGGGATCAGTCTTTGCTGCCCAGGCCAAATATGTTTGTGGCACGTTTTGGGGCTGGTCTTTTAGGGGACTTAGGGGCTGCTTTCTTCTGCACGTTTCCCGAGCGGCGGGGACTTGCCTTTTTGTGAGGTTTTTGTCCCGCTCTGCCGGAACCTCTTCCCTGTTTCTGGGGAGCTTCGTCGCTCTCTTCCATGGCATAGCCATCCACTACGATGCGTTGGATAGTTGTTCCCTGTAGGGATTCTATGGCCCGAACCATGGCCTGATCATCGTAACACATAAAGCTTACTGCATGGCCCTTACGCTTGGCACGTCCGGTACGTCCAATCCGATGGGTGTAGGACTCGGCGGTTGCCGGCAGATCAAAGTTGATCACCTGGGCCACCCGTGAGATATCAATACCGCGGGCGGCAATATCTGTGGCCACAAGGACACTGAATTTTCCGTCACGAAAACCGGCCATGGCGTTTTGACGCTGGTTTTGAGACATATTGCCCTGAAGTGCTGTGGCCGATATTCCAGCCTTGTCCAGCTTCCGGGCCAGATTCTTGGCACCGTATTTGGTACGGGTAAAGATCAGGGTTGAGCCGTCGGGAGCCTCTGTTTGCAGGAGGTGCAGGAGTAGTGCTGATTTTTGTCTCTTGGAGACCGGATAGACTGCCTGGGTAATAAGATCCAGGGCCTGTTCCACCTTGATACTGATCTCTTTGGGGCAGGTCAGGGTCTCGTCTGCAAGTTTGCGGATATCTGCGGGCATGGTGGCGGAGAAGAGCAGGGTCTGCCGTTTGCCGGGAATATGTTTTAAGATACGGCGGATATCCGGGAAGAATCCCATATCAAACATCTGATCCGCCTCGTCAAGTACCAGAGTCTCCACCTTCCCCAGTTTGAGACCATGATTATTGAGGTGATCCAGGAGACGGCCCGGGCAGGCCACAAGAATCTCAATACCGCGTTGGAAGGCATCCAGTTGGGGCTTCTTGCCAACGCCTCCATAAACGGCAATGCTTCGCAGTCCGGTACCAACGGCTAGTTCCTGGAAACTCTGGTTGATCTGTTCGGCAAGTTCCCGGGTGGGGGCTACGATAAGGGCCCCGACCTCTCCCCGTTTTTTCTGGGCCAGCTGCTGGATGATGGGGAGTGCAAAGGCGGCGGTTTTACCTGTTCCCGTCTGTGCCAGGCCCAGAATATCATGACCAGCCATCACTTCGGGGATGGCCTGCTCCTGGATGGGGGTAGGATGTTCATAGCCGCAGCTCTTGATATTATTGGCGATCTCCGCCATGAAACGGAACTGTTCAAAACTCATGGAAACTCCTTGTTCTTTCCTGCTTTTTGGGGAAGATTGAAAATGGAGAGAACCTATCAGGAAAACCTCTGGGCTACCACACTTTTCTTGATGGACGGCAGTTTAAGGCCATGGGGCGGTGCTGGGGCGGGAGACGGAAATGTGAATAAGGGCAGGAATTCCCGGTGAATAGTGGGAGTTTGGTGAGAATTCCTGCCTAATACCAAACTAGCAGCCTTCGATGGCCGCTGCCTTTTTGGGCGCAACTTTTACCTTAACCATTGTGCCAGCTTTAAGGTTTGCTGCTTTGGTGCCACAGTTCATGGTAACTACATCATCTTCAACGCTGTCCACTGTGCATTTAAGGGTGGTTGCCAGTGTTGTTGAGCTGAGCATTGCAGTTACAATCAGGGTTGCCAGTAAGGTTGTAATCTTTTTCATGTTCATTTCTCCATGTTGAATTGTGGGTTTGGCCGTATAGTATATAAAAGGCAATTTGTCCGAGATGCGGCCTTGGGGCATCATGCCCTTTCCTCTGCTTTCAATGTATGCCGGAAAAGAAAAAGAAAAAAGCCGATATCGGGCGATGTCGGGTTGAGGTGATGTGGACATGGTCGTAGTTTCAGGTAGTTGTGTTTGTGCCGTGGCCCCTGCTTTTTAGGGCTAATAGTGGAAAAGTGTATTGAAAATTGTAAAAAAAGGCGTACTATGCAGACTAAAGAGCAGGATATTTACCAATAGCAGCCGGGAAGAAGAGGGTAGGACGGAGAACAATGTCAGAGCAGAACACAGCAAAATCCGGAGTGGCCATGGTCCAGATCAGTGGTGGCAGGGTACGCACGCTTCGTGAAGAACAGAATCTGACCCAGCTTTACCTGGCCACAGCCGTCGGAGTGACCAGCGAGACTATTTCCCGCTGGGAACGGCAGGAGTCTCCAACTATTAAGGAGGAGAACGGCCTGAAACTGGCTGATGTCCTCTCGGTATCTTTACCAGAACTTCTGGATGCAGAAGAGCAGGAAGATGAAGACTCTGTTGACTTGCCACCTCAGTCTGGTTCCTTGCGTCCGGCCAGGATCGTGGCCCTGTTTCTGGTGGTGGCCCTGGTCACGTTCAGTGTGTTGCTGTTTCTCTATGTCGGTCGCAAGAGTGTGGCTGTCACCCACACCCAGCTCTCAGGCAGACGAAATATGCCAGCCCACAGCGTTTCAGGG
>CAYWMZ010000315.1:0-3633 GCA_964459485.1 uncultured Desulfocapsa sp.
CAGGCATCCGCCGAAATGAACAACATGGCTCTTGTCTATATGCGTATGCAGAATTACCGCAAAGCCTTGGAATTGGCACACCGATCCATGCAACTAATCGATGGATCTGGTAGAGAATATTTTGGGTATGATGCCATTGGTGGCATTTATAATTTGATGGGCAAACCCGATAGTGCACTTATATTTTATCAAAAAGGACTGGACGCATCTGTTTTGGCAAAAGACACGCTCTCAATAGTTAATGGTCTTGGGAATGTAGGGAATGTGCATTACCAAAAAGATGATTTCCAAAAGGCGTTAGAGCATCAACTCTTGTCCCTTAATCTTCGAAATAAAACGGGTGCCACAGTACAAGATAGCTATACCGAAATCGGCAAAATTTATAGAAAACAACAGAAGTACGATAGTGCCATTTACGGCCTTAAAAAATATCCAGGTCTATCCCGAAAAGCACCCTCTGGTTCGAGACAAGCTTTCTATTGCCCACCATTTTCTGGCAAAAATCCTTATCTACAAAAAGAGCCTGCTCTTTGGCATTGCCAGGAACGTTTTCACCTATAATGCAGAACCCATTGGCGAAATGTCCCTATCTTGCGAAGCCTTTGCCAAGACTCTTAGCCGGCACGAAGTGGCTTCAGTCCACTTTTCTTACGGCATAAGTCAACACACCCTATTTGTCTTCCTCAGAGCAGCCGGAATACTTCCCGAACAGAAGATATCCGGCAATAGACATCAGCAGGAGCTCTCTTCTATAAACCTGCCTCATATCAACATTGAAACTATTGATTTCAGCTGCTTTGATCAAAAAAAAGGGAGCAACCACTCTCCCCGAGAGCAACACAACAAACCTCTCACATGGCTGTCGTTTAATCAGAAGCTCACCGGTGGAATGCTCACCTTGTCCGACAACAAACATGGTACCCCGGAAGCGTTGGCTGAAGCCATCAATAAGCAAGCCCCTCTGCTCCCTAAAACCCTAAAAGATTTTTCTGCACTCTTGGATCAGATGCTTCGTCGAATCCACCGGGAACAACTCGTACCGACAAGCTTTGGAGGAGCTGAACTAGGTCGAGTACTAACAGCGTTAAAACCGGAAATACGCAGTCAATTTATCGAAGCTACCCTCCTGCAATGTAATCACGGCATGGATGGTGATGCGCCCGAAAAAGTACTGTCAAAGTTTTCAGACTCTATTCTCCAACAACTATTCCAGCACGCCGATAAAAACCAAACCACGAGTTCCCCGGCATTACTTATCCTTCTAAACAAGCTCTCAGAAATTCGTTTCCCTGTGGATTCCGCCCTCCAAAAATCTCCGCCAAGCCCAAAAAACACTGGAACATGTCCTCCCCTCAATGAGCACGAAAGACACACCAAACCACCCCACTGCAATATCCCTAAACTAAGAATTTCTTCCACAACAACAAGCATTACCCCTTCAAACTTTCCCCTTGACCAACACATAACAACTCTTGAGGAAGGATATCTTAACAGACAGATCGTTCGTGCAACACTCATACTTATGGGACAGGCACCAAACGAGAGGGAATACGCAGAGCTTGCAGAACAACTTATGGAACTGTGTCTTGTTCTACCTGATAACGGAGCCTTCGATCTCCTACAGAGCACGGCTAAGACCCTGCTGCAACAAGCGGCAGAAAAAAACTCCCAGGTCATCAACAGCATAACCGAAAGATGCATCCAGCGGCTCAGTGATTCTAATTTTCTTGATTATATCTATTCAATCCTCCCAGAGCTTTCCTTAAAAGAAAAAAAGGATGCCCTGGATCTGTTCCGATATTTCTGCCCTGCAATAATCGACAAGCTCCTAAACATATATTGCATAAAACCACTACTACGGGGAGAAGATCCCCTGCTCGCCATTTTTATGGATTTCAGACTGGAGACACTCACTAGCATCTTCACCATCCTTCCCAAAAGCAATACTAACACCCTTAAAAAGCTCCTTAACATTATTGAACACCTTGGTATTCAAGGAACAGTTCGTCTCCTCCATCCTCTACTGGATCACGAAGATGAGGACATAAGGCTGAAAGTGTTGAGCATTTTACTACCAAGCTATGATGAGGAAGCCATAGCCATCCTTGTCTCCATGCTGGGTTCCGAAAATACTCTTGTTGCGGATTCGGCAATAGAACTCTGCAACTCCCACCAGCCAAGCTCCTGCACCCCTGCGCTCATAAACCTCCTCGAATTCAACTGCCTCAAGCAGGTTCATATTACTAGAAACATAAAACTTTTTCTAATCCTGAGCCGCATCGGCGACAAAAGTGCACTCCCCTATCTGGAAAAGATTGCTTTCTCCAAATGGCCATTCTTGCATGAGCAGATCACAGCAATGAAACGCATCTTATTTTACTCCCTAAAGGGATACCAAAATGAGGATCGTATTGAGTTACTCCAGAAAGGAATGAAAATTAGAGATGAAGAAATCAGAAAGATATGCAACAATCTCCTCCCCTCACGCCTGAGAGAGAAGGGGACAAAATGAAACACGGAATTGCTGAACACGGAAGCAGACCTCAAAAAGAGATACTAAACGCCCTGTATTTTCTCAGGGTAATCATCAGTAACACCCGCCTTTACTCTCTAGAACACCCCAAAACCAAGGAGATGATATCTAGTGCTTATACCAGTATAAGCAAGATTTTAAGGGTAGTCCGCCAACTAACTATCCTTATTATTGACAACGATCTTGTTGTCAATAATAAGACTATCCGCTGCGAGGAGGCTGACTACTTTTCCCTCTTCATTACCGTCCTCCAAAAAAAGAATATTGCCCATGTCACCTTTAAGCGAGGACTAACCATACCGGAATTAACTCAATTCCTGGCCAGCCTTTCTGCAAAGAATAATGATCCAGTCTACAATGGCCCAGGTATTTCATCGGGAGAACTGCAACTTAAAGATGACGTGAACCTTGGAACCTCAGAAGAAAATCAAGGCGACAGTATCCCTCCTGAAGAAGAGATGCTAGAGGAGGCAAAGGAACAGAGTTTGCCCCCCTTAAGTAAACTCAAAATCCTCACCCATCAACGGCAGGCGCTGGCCAGAGAATTCTATTTCCCCACAAAAAAAAAGCAATCCGTGATCCTGCACAAATTGCGCGACAACATGGCTTCATTCTCTGCTCTGTTCACCAGAAGTATCAATTCCATATCACTGCTCACCACCCAGAAGGCGGAGGATGAGTACATCTTCACCCATGTAATAAACGTCTGTATCCTAACCCTGAGCCAGGCAAAATCACTGGGATTCACAGGTAATCAACTCAATGAGATAGGAACTTCGGCGACTCTCTATGATATAGGCTGGACTTTCATTCCAGATGAGATTCTCAACAAGGCAGGGGCCGTGGACCAGAAGGAACAGGATATTATCAAGGCCCACACCATAGGCGGAGCCAAGTACCTTCTTAGCCTCAACGACGCACCACGCCTTGCCGTACTTGCGGCCCTTGAACACCATATCCACTTTGACGGGGGCGGGTACCCCAGCATGGGCCCGGCCTGGAATACCAATATTGTGAGTCAGATGATCGCCATAGCCGACACCTATGACTCCATGCGCTGCAAACGCCCCTTCCGCAGGCCCAGTTCTGAGAAGATCATC
>CAYWMZ010000316.1:0-3622 GCA_964459485.1 uncultured Desulfocapsa sp.
CCAAATAATGGACACGAAACAGCTCCTTCCCAAAAGTGGCTAAGCTAAGGATTAGCGGTAATCAGAATTTTATTTACAGCCTCTCTGATTTAAGCTTATCCATCACCCTCAGTATCAATCAATTCCATTATTTCACCCTGAAACTGTTCATCACCCATCAATTTTTCAGCAAGAACAGTACAAATAGACGCTGTGAGTCCACCATGATCACCAGAAGCTACATTAACGGTTATTTCACCATCATCTGATATTTCAAGAATGAGAGCCGATTGGTTTGGGGATAGTTCCATGATTAGTGCTCCGTTTCTTCAACCTTATATAGAATTTCTTCAGCATAGACCTCTATAGATTCACCGTGTCCAAGAGCAAATTCTTCTGGTAGTTCAGTCAGGACAACACCCATAATACTATTGTCCTCCACCAGTTCAATTTCAAGATCAACATAACCGCCATCAACACGCATAGTTTTACCAGAACCTATTTTGAAGAATAGGGGGGGGCTGCTGCCCCCATCTTTATCCCCTAAACCAGCAACACTCAAAACATATAATTCAGCATCACAGAAGCCACTGGATAGTACTCATACTTATCCAGCTCATCCTGAATCGCCTTTTCCTGCACGGCCAGATATTCATCCACCTGAACCTGATAGCCCCCATAGTCCACACCGCTAACCACGTTCAACCGGGACACAGTGGGTGCTCCCTGGAACAGGATTCCCAGATCACAGCTCATCCCCCAGCCCGATTCATTGATCCCGGAGCTCCAGCCAATCCCGGCATAAGGTGCAAATCTGTTAAACTCTACAGTCCCCTGCAACCGTACCGCATTAGTAAGATAGGCGTACTGCCCATATTGTGGTGGAATCAAGTCTGTCCGAACCGTGCCGGTAACATCGACTGTATTGTCATTTAAGGAGAAGCCACCGGTGAAACGAAAGGCCCCGCCAAATGGATGCCAGTCCAGCAGCATGGTCACATTTTTAAACTCCGGTTCCATTTTATAATCCACAGAACTGATGGTGCTATCAAAATCAAATTTGATATAATTCAGGCCTCCCCGCAGAACCAGATCATCCAGCACACCAACAACCACCTCAACGCCAGCCCCCAAGGTTCCTCCTTTTATCCCGACACCTACATCACCAGAGGAAGCCAGACAATTTCCAGACACTCCAAGCAAGAGGGCCAGTGCCCCGACAACACATTTCTTTCTCATAGTTCTTCCTTTCATAAATAACCTTTACCACATAAGACCCACCCCGCAGAAGGGGCACATTTACGCAGCACACTATTACATTTAACAACTGAACATAAAAGAGAATTTACACAAAAAGAATCTTAGCACAATACTCTGCCAAATACCAAGATAGTAGATGCAAAAAAATTAGCATTTTGGTTCTAAATCGAGGCGTAGGGAAACACAAGTGCCCACTCGCATTCCTACCATTGCCAAGACCACCCGCCAACTGTTCAAAGGGCGTCTTAAATAGTCGTAAAAACATGTTAATGATTGCCATTCGGTACTCATTCCTGCTATAAGATTTATAGTAAGTGGCACCAGAGGAAAAATTCTCACATATTATTGTTACACAGAGGGATACAATGAAAAGACCCACATTTTTGCTTACATACCTACTAACAGGCATCTTCTTTTTTACAGCAAGCCCCGTGTCAGCAAAAGAGCAAAAGGTATTTTCCCTGCAACAGTGCATTGAGATGGCACAGACCAGAAATCCACTTATCCTGGCAAGTATGGAGAAGCGAAAGCAGGCAGAATGGACAAAAAAATCGGCATACGACAATTTGCTCCCCAAACTCAACATGGAATATGGCTATACCTACCTGAACAACACAACTACGATCAACACCTATTTTTCCGATATTGATGAGGTGAGTGTGACAGTACATAACAACTATGCCATGGGATTGTATCTTGACCAGCCCCTCTTCAGCGGATTCCGTCTCATAGAAAGCTATCACCTTGCAGACCTGGGACTGAAACAAGCTGTTGCAGGTGAAGAACTTGCAAAACTCGAAATCACCTTCCAGACTGTTGCTTCCTACTATACTCTGTTGAAGGCAATAAAATTCCAGGCTGTTATGGAGAGCACGGTCGCCCAATTACAATCCCATTACGATGATTCAGATCATTTTTACACCAATGAAATTATCCCACTGAATGATCTCTTGGAGGCAGAAGTACACCTGGCCAATGCCAAACAGGACTTTCGCCTCGCTGCCAGCCAAACCCAAAAGGCACGAACCGCCTTAATGACGCTTATAAAAGAACCATTATCCCTGGATTTTTCAGTCGTAGATGCTCCCTATCTCACTCCGTTTAGCATTGCCATCGACACGTTACTGCAAAAAGCTCTGGCAGCACGGCCGGAGTTAAAGAAGGCGAACTATAGTGTTGAATCATCACAAAAACTGATCACGACGGCCCGCAGTTCGTATTTCCCCAATGTATTTGTACGGGCAGGTTACAACCGTTACGGTGGTGACCTGTTGGTAAACGGCGACGGACTGAGTGACCTACAGATCCCGGAGGAAACCTCCATTGGAGTGTATGCCAAGTGGGAACTTTTCGCCTGGGGCCAAACCGGCCATAAAGTGGACCGGGCCGCAGCTGCCAACCGGGAAGCACAGCAGTACCTTATAAAGGTCATGGATGAGATCCAGATGGAAGTAACAGATAATCTCACCAGCGTTCAGGTCTCTTTTGCAAATATTGAAACGTCCAAAAAGGCTGTTGAGCAGGCGCAAGAAAACCTGAGAATGAGTGTTGTGCGCTACAAAAACCAGATTTCCAGCAGTACCGTTGTCCTAGATGCACAGACCCTGCTCACTCAAACCGAGACAAAGTACTACCAGGCCATCTACCACTACAACATATGGCTGGCCAGCTTAGCCAGATCGGTGGGAGTTGAAAGTTTGGCGCAGCTACAGACAGATCAGAAAGAAAAATTATAGATGAATTGCTGACAACTCATTTTTGAATGATGCAAACAGTACCAACAAAAGGAAACAGGTAAAATACGTTATGACAATTTCAGATACCAATTCGGAAAAACCGACTGTCACAAAATTATTATCGCTGCTCTGCTGCGCATTCATCACCCTTGGAACACTCTCAAGTTGTTCCAAGAAAGAGGAGCCAGTTGTCAAAGAGGTTGTCCGCCCTGCTATAATTATGACAATTGCACAGGAACCAACAATCAAGACTTTTAAGATCCCTGGCAAAGTACAAGCACTGGATCGTGTTGAACTCTCTTTTGAGGTGTCGGGAAAACTCATCAGCCTGCCAGCCCGCGAGGGACAGCATGTCAAAAAAGGCGCCCTTATCGCTCGCATCGATCCATCTGATTACAAAAGTAGACTTGATGCGTCTCAGGCACGGGTTGATCAAACCAGAGCAGAGCTTCGCCGTTACGAAAACCTCTTAAAAGAAAAGGTGGTTGCCAAATCTACCTACGATGTCATGAAACGTAACTATGAGGTGAGCCTTGCCGATATGGAAATCACCCGCAAGGCATTCAATGACACGAGCCTTACCGCCTCATATTCACCGCAACCACCAAAGTATTGCGTGGACTGAACCCTCCAAAAATCGAATCCCG
>CAYWMZ010000317.1:0-3617 GCA_964459485.1 uncultured Desulfocapsa sp.
CCGAAAAGCACCCTGGAGTCCAGATTTAGGAGTAAGCCCCGCAATCTCCACTCCCCGTACCACCGCCTTAAATTTACTATGGTATCCTTCGATTTCACGAAGAATAATTGTTGCCATACTGGCAATATCTGAGCCCTCTCCGGCCAGAGAAATTACTCTCCTTGCCTCCTCTTTAAGCTTACCAATGGTCTCATCAAGCTCTTTTACATTCTTTTTGTCCTTATGCATCAAAAAGTCCTTCTCCAGCCTCCTGGTCTCCAGCATCAGGACGTTCATTTCTTCTGCTGCAATGGCGATAACCACATCTCCTTCAAGCAAAGCAGTGTAACTCTGCTCCACATTGGAAGTATTGACAATATTCACCACAAGGATGCTGGCGGAGGTCAGGATTAAGGCCCCTATAATAATTCCAAACTTTACGGCAAGACTTGCTCGTCGCCAAAAATTATTCATACAAACTCCTTGAAATAGTGTTGGGAAAATAGGCGTAAAAAAAGTATATGAGAAAAATTTTTAAAAGTCAAAAAACTCTCTCCTTTTTAGCCTATACCCAGCGCATCCTTTTACGAACCTGATGATACTTGGCCAGTCCCCTACAACGAAATCCCCCGTAAGCCTTCTTTTCCGCAATCACAATCCCCCTTGCGTTCCAACACCCAACCTCCTAAAATGGAATGAATAGCCCCTGAACACTTTCCTCGGTAGAGACCTCTTCTATATGCAAATTGATACCCTGAACAGCATCAGTCAGAAATGGATTTAGCACAATGCCATTCACCCTGCCCCGCCTTCCCATTCAACCCATCCTGCCGGCTCTCAAAAAGGCCCTGACAGCGCAGCAATCTGTGGTTCTTGTGGCCGAGCCGGGTTCCGGTAAAACCACCATCGTCCCCTTAGCCCTGCTGGAAGAGAAGTGGCTTACCGGCAAAAAAATTATTATGCTGGAACCAAGACGCCTTGCTGCCCGTATGGCCGCCATGCGCCTAAGCTGTCTTGCTGGAGAGGCCGTTGGTGGTCTGGTGGGATATCGAATCCGCTTTGATACACAGGTAGGGCCAGGTACCCGTATTGAGGTTGTAACTGAAGGTATCTTTACCCGAATGATCCAGAATGATCCGGATCTGCCGGGAATCGGTCTGGTTATTTTTGACGAGTTCCACCTGCGCTCCATCCAGTCGGATCTGGCCCTGGCCCTCTGTCTCGACATGATGGAACTCCGTGATGACTTAAAAGTTATGCTTATGTCCGCCACCATGGACAGCAACCGGGCAAGCGAACTGCTGGGCGGAGCCCCTGTTATCAGCGGCGAGGGGAGTTGTTTTCCGGTGGCCGTTCATTATCTCAGTCGTGCCTCCTCAGACTTCCCCGTGCAGCGTGCTGTACGGGCCATTCAGCGATCCCTTGCACAGGACGGTGGTGATATACTGGTATTTCTACCGGGAGCCGGTGAAATCAAGGCGGTGCAGCGACAGATCAGCGGAGAGAATCTCCTCTGCCTGCCCCTCTACGGGAATCTGCCGCAACATAAACAGGATCTGATCTTTACTAAAGCCTCAAAACGCAGGGTGATTCTGGCCACCCCCATTGCCGAAACCAGTCTTACCATTGAAGGTATTACCGTGGTCATTGACTGCGGTCTGATGAAGGTTCCCCAGTTTTCACCAGCCACCGGACTCACCAGCCTGCGCACAGTTTCCGTCTCCAAGGCATCGGCCGATCAGCGCACGGGCCGTGCAGGACGCCTTGGCCCCGGCACCTGTTATCGGTTGTGGACCGAAAGTGAGCACCACTCACGACCGGAATTTTTGGCCCCTGAGATTATCGGAGCAGATCTGGCCCCACTCATCCTTGAACTACTGCGCTGGGGGATCACAGATCCAGGTGAACTGAAATGGCTCGATCCTCCACGGCAGGGTGGTATCGAACAGGCCCGGCAACTGCTTGGCCAGCTCGGTATCACAGATGCCAAAGGGGCCATCAGTACCATGGGAAGAGAAGTGGCCAAACTGCCACTGCACCCACGCCTGGCCCTGATGCTTATCCAGGGGCGCAACAGAGGACTTGGTAGCATGGCCTGTCGCTTGGCCGCACTGCTGCAAAACCGGGATCTTCTCTATGGCAAGGGGAGTGAGCAGAGTGTTGATATTGAAGATCGCCTCCAGATCCTGAGGCAATTTGAAGAGGGAGGTACTACCGAAGTGAAGAGGCGCAGGGTTGATCCTCAGCTGTGTCGCCGTATCCTGAAAGAGGCCAGGCAGTACCAGCGAATTCTCAAGATCAGTGAGCAGAATGAACCGATAACTGCCGCTTGCGTTTCAGAATCTGGAAACCTGCTCGCCCATGCCTATCCAGACCGCATCGCCATGAAGAAACCTGGCTCCCGGCAACACCTGCTGGCCTCCGGTCGGGGGGTGATGCTGCCCCAGGGGGATCACCTCCAACATGCCGATTTCCTGGTGGCTGCATCTCTTGACGGCGGCACAAAACAGGGCAGGATCTATGTGGCAGCGGCCCTTTCCCGGCACGATATCGTAAGCATTCACCAGGATTTACTCATAACAGAGGAACGGGTGCAGTGGCTCCATTCACGAGTGGAAGCAATCTCCGTACTCCGTCTGGGACAGCTTGAGATTGAGCATAAAGCCCTCAGCCACATCGATCCAGAACGTATTACGGACTGTCTCCTGGAGGGGATTGTACAGAACGGGATCAGCTGCCTGGGCTGGCAGAAAAAGAGTCGGGAGCTCCAGGCCAGGATAGAAACAGCCCACAGCATCGTGCCTGAGAAATGGCCGGATGTTTCAGACAACACCCTTCTCAATGACCTGTCCTGGCTCCGTCCCTATGTTGATGGTTTTAAAAGTCTCAAACAACTTAAAAAACTGGACATATATGGCATCCTGCTCTCCATGCTCTCCTGGCAGGAGCAGCAGGAGCTTGATCGACTTCTACCCAGCCACTACCTGGCAGCCAGCGGTTCACACATCAAACTCCAATATACCAAAGGGGAGCCTCCCGTCCTGGCAGTACGACTCCAGGAGATGTTTGGCACAACTGAGACACCAACGATTTATGGTGGCAAGATCCCCATCCTTATCCACCTGCTCTCTCCTGCCAGACGGCCAGTTCAAGTCACAGCCGATCTTGTCTCATTCTGGAAAACCACCTATACCGCTGTTAAAAAAGAACTTGCAGGCCGCTATCCCAAACATTACTGGCCCGATGACCCCATGCAGGCCCAGGCAACGGCACGCTGCAAGCCCCGAAAATAGCATCATTCTTCCCTAGAAATAGGCCTCAAGTGTCACATAGACCTGATCCATATCCTTGGTGGGCGCATATAACTGAGCCATAGCCGGATCGTTTAGATCTTCTATCTTGGTGGGAGTTCCCAACCACATACCGCTGTAAGTATAGTTATAGTCATAATGTTGATAGCCTACTCGTACAAAGGTCTTGGCATATTTTGAGACTGCCTCACCTGTGGGCAGATCATAAATAAGATAGGCCTCAGCCACAGTACCCCTGGTATTCAGTTTAGATTGGGTGTAATCGTCGTGTCCTGGAGTAAAGGCCAACCAGTTCCTACATTTTTTAGTGCTAATAATAAGGTAAAT
>CAYWMZ010000318.1:0-1985 GCA_964459485.1 uncultured Desulfocapsa sp.
GCGTATTTGTGGTGTCCGTCTCGGGCTGAGCCATGGCTCCACTCATAAAGGCAACTGCCAGTATGGACGCCATAGCCATTGTCTTCATTCCTATTTTCATTGTCATTCGAGCCTCTTGCAAGATGCTGACATTGAGAGCTAACGATACACAAGGGTATTTGTGTTAGTGATCGATTTAAAAGTGTTAACGATACCTATGTCATAGTGCAAGGATACGGCTCTGAAACATTTGGCGTCAGCCTTCACGCAATATACCCGTACCAGTGATATTGTTGCCCGGTTTGGTGGAGAAGAATTTGCCGCTTGCTTCACACAATCATTTAATCTTAAACCGTGAAATAAGCGCATTCAAAGAACCAGCCAGATCAGAAAGCGTATCTGCGTTGCTATTAACGCTGCTGCTAAGCGTACTGATTTCTCCAATGGCATGCCCCACACCATCGATATCCTGGGCCACACTGCTTGCCACAGAGGAACTAGAAGCCACATTCTCATTCACCTCGTTAATTCCACTTGCAGCCTGTAGAACATTTTCAGCTATTGCACTGGTGGTTTTAGATTGCTCATCAACCGCCGTGGCGATGGTGCTTACAATATTATTTACCTCCTCAATAACTTTTGTAATTTCTCCAATTTCTTTCACCGTCCCGTTTGTTGAATCCTGAATAGTGTCAATCTTGTTGCGAATTTCATTTGTTGCACTTGCTGTCTGTTGCGCCAACTCTTTAATTTCATTGGCTACAACGGCAAAACCTTTACCAGCATCCCCGGCTCGGGCCGCTTCAATGGTTGCATTAAGGGCCAACAGATTGGTCTGCTCGGATATCTCAGTGATCACCTCTGTCACTTTAGAAATTTCAGTGGCTGCCCGACCCAGGTTATTTACCTGTTCAGTTGAACTGGTCGCCAGACCAACGGCCTTTGTAGTAACTTCAAGGGCCTGGGTAGTGCTTTTGGCAATCTCCTGAACAGAAGAAGACATCTCTTCAGCAGCATTTGCTACAAAGCCGATATTCGTTGCAGCTTCCTCACTGGCAGCAGCAACGGATTGCATGGTACTGCTCATATGATTTGTAGCTTCTGTTACTTTAGTAGCCCGCTCTGCGCTTTGTTCGGCACTGTTTGACATACCATGGGATGACGTTGAAAGTTCGGTGGCTGCCGAATGGAGTTTCCCGCTGTCCTTAACAATATTGCCAAATACGTGATTCAGGCTTTCCACCATGTGGTTAAGTGACCGAATGAGACTCCCCGTCTCGTCCTCACTGCTGACACTGATGGTTTTTGTAAAATCACCCTCTGCTACCTGATCGGCAAAGCTCACGCCCTGTTTTATGGAGCTGACAATTGATTTAACAGAAAAAAAGACTATAAGAATACTTACCATGACCACCACAATGGCGATGGCCATGGTGGTCATGGCCAATTGTTTTGCCTCATCGAACGTAGAGGCAATCCCTGCTTTTTCCGCTTCTCCGGCAAGCCGTATAATTTCAGCAATTTTAGGATCGATGGAACCAACAGCGAGCTGCATGGAATGCAGGAGCTGCAAGATTTTCTGATCATTGGTAACAAGCTCTGAAAATGCCTGTAAATATACAGCGGCGACAGTGTTCGCTGTATCCACATGTTCTTCGTAGACAAAGCCATTGTCGAATGACTGGAGGAGGAGATCGAGTTTTTCTTCCAACCTGTCCACATGGCTATGGTCACGGGTTAGAAGGTAATCTTTTTCATGCTGACGTACATTCAGAAGCATGGTTTCACCACCCGCCACAAAAACAGACATGAGCGCCGACTCCATACCCATGGCAGCAAAAGTGATTTTTTTATAGGTCTTCTCAGAACGTGTCTCCAGATACTTGGCCATTGCCTCTTCATAGGCATCCATATTAAAGAGCATTTCTTCTTTTGCATCCTTAAACATTGCACTGCTATTAATGACACTTCTCAAATTCTTGGCGGCTTTGCTAAACTTTTTTCGG
>CAYWMZ010000318.1:2085-3614 GCA_964459485.1 uncultured Desulfocapsa sp.
GGCAGACAAACAGATCCTAACAGTATGCTTCGCTTGCATATACTTCCTCCATGTGAATTAAAAGGAACCTCTTTCCTTGTGAACCTGAACCAATTGCACCACAATGTCGCATCATGTTAGAAATGCTATTTTATAGTAGTGTATAGTTTTTTTAAGAACTATTCCCAGGGCATTCCAAAGAAAGAATTACAGTGATAGAAGATGAGAACAGACAGGAATGAATCGAGCACAGGAGATGAATATAGAGTCAGACATTCACTCTCTGTTCAACACCTTATCCATTCACAGAATAGTTGGCATGGTCAAATAAATGAACTCCAGAAGCTTTCTGCAACCGCATTGTCTGGAGTGGCACAATAAAGATATTCCCGAACCGTTTATAATCGCAAAAAAAAAGGCCGATTCAAACCCACAGGTTCGAATCGGCCCCATTGCAATAAGTGCAATTATCACACAGGATCAGAAGCGGACATCCATCAGGAAGTAGTAATTATCCAGGGTGGCATCGGAGGACATGGGCGCCCCCATATGCTGCCCACTACCGGTGTACTCGTAATCCACATGGATATAGCCGGTACGGAAAAACAGATGCTTGTTAACTGGCTGAATATAGTAGACATCGTACACATCACCTCTGGTAGCCAGCTTATTGAAGAGATCTGGAGTCGCCATGGTCATGCTGAACCAGTACTCAGAGCCATGATTATATTCAAAACCAATCCTGGGCATATTGAGTGGTTCAACTGGCAGGGTATACCTGAGTCCCGTATAGATTGAATACCCGGTTTCGCTGGACTGTCCATCCGAAGACAACAGGCCAAACACGCCAAAGGGTGCATTCCCATTAGGATTGCTTTTATTCCCTCCATAGGAAAGGAAAAGATCCAGACCCGATGAAGCGATATCAGATGCCTGGAGATGAACGCCCCAGATATCCATGTCTCCTAAGTCAACATTAGACATACCACTCTGGGATAATTGAGGCCCGGAGAAATAAAAAGGCATATCCCAGACCTTTGCATAACTGAACACCGCTAAACTCCTGGGTACCCCAGGGATTTCGGCCTCAAAGAATGTTGCGGCCATGGTTGAATCGCCGGCCTCGCCATCATCGAAAAAGGGGAAAGGAGATCCTGTATTATTATCATCATCTGAGTGATAGGCTTTGCCGTAGGCAAAGCGCCAGCCCGCCTCTTTTAATCCTGTATAACGGTCAAGACCAAAGGTCACAACAATTCCATCATTTTCACCATCAAAGAGCAAGGCCGGATAGGTAGACTGACGCATACGATTTTCACGCAGCTCAAAGGGAGGTCCCTCGGTGGATGGATGACGACCCACGGTTATGGCCAATGGAATAGGAGATCCTTTAGGAATCCAATCGACATAGGCCCTGTCAACCCAGAGATTACTGGTTCCGGGCCGATGTGCTCTGTTGAAGTCGTTGAGCAGATCAGATGACGTTCCATCGTCACTGTCACCCCAGTTCTTAAGCATGGCCAATCGGCCATGGAACTGTAATGAACTGG
>CAYWMZ010000319.1:0-3611 GCA_964459485.1 uncultured Desulfocapsa sp.
GTGAGATTGAACAGCTTGGTGACAACCGTTGTAACCCCGTCAAAATGGTGGGGCCTGCTTGCTCCACAAAGCCCCGAACTCAAACCCGCCACAGACACAGTGCTTGCAAAGTTTGCAGAATAGACAGCGTCTTTGTCAGGGGCAAAGAGGACATCTACCCCAACTGCTTCTGCTAGTTTACTATCCCGGTCAAGGTCATGGGGATAGCTGTCAAGGTCTTCAGAAGGCCCGAACTGTATAGGGTTTACAAAGAGACTGACAATGAGCCTGTCACTCTTTTTTTTTGCCATACGCATCAGTGCCAGGTGACCTTCATGGAACCATCCCATGGTGGGAACCAAGGCTATGCGAAGGCCACGCTTGCGGTACTCCAGGCATAAGGCCTGAATCTCGGCAAGGCTGCGGACTTCCTTCATTCCTGGCTGCTGAGCCGGGTGATTTTCTCTCGTATCATCTGGGTGAGCTGTGGATTTTTATTTTTCCCAAGAAAAGTGCCGAGATACTCCTCATAGACAGCCAAGGCCTCCTTGTTCTTATCATCGGCCTCAAGGACACGGGCCATCCCCATAAAGCCCTCATCTCCATAGCCAGCTATCCCTTTTAGAATACCATAGGTGGCAGAGGCTGCTTCATAACGGCCGCCAGCCTCCTGGGCCTGGGCAAGGCCAAAGCTCAGGAGACCAGACATGGGATTGGACGTGGATATTTTGTCCATGACCTGTGCATAGTATTGTTCTGCCTCTTTATACTTGCCATCTTTCATGGCCTGGTGACCAAGCTCCACATTGGCCCATAGGGCAGCCGGAGTCCCATCATATTCACTGAGTAACTTCTTTAGAGAAGAGACACGGGCCTCGCCTTTTTCCTGCATGGCCGTTGCCAGGCTACTTGCTGAGTCCTCATGACGACTCGTGTGATAACTCTGATAGACAGAACCTGCGACCACGACAACTGCAATAATAATTGCACTTACATAGAGTATTCGCTTGTTTTTCCGTAAAAAAGCAGTAACTGCCGGTGGCAGGTTAAGCTGATCCAGAACACCGCTAGGCTCAACATAGGCATTTTCAGCCACATGATTCTGATTAAATGCACTCTGATCACTCATCAAACTCTCCCTGCTTTTTTCTTTACCTTTATAAAAAAACCAAATACCACTAGGGCAGAAATGGTATTCTTACTTTTCTGAATTTCAATATAAAATATTTCATTTTACTCTATCCTGACGACCATGTCTATTCTCAAACACCATTATCACGGTTTTTCCACATTCCATGACCATGGAGATTTTTCCAGATGATTGCAGACGCTTCCACAAATATCTATTCGGTGACATCCCTCACCCGTGAACTGAAAAGTCTGGTGGAAAGAAAATATCGTTTTATCCGAGTTAAGGGTGAAATATCAAATCTTAAACGTCCCTATTCGGGACACGCCTACTTTACTCTAAAGGATGAGTATTCCCAGTTAAAGGCTGTGCTCTTTAAGGGCCAGGCACGATACCTTGAAAAGGATTTACTGGATGGACAGCAGCTTATATGTGATGGTCGTCTGTCAATCTACGAACCACGAGGAGAGTACCAACTCATCGTGGACAGTGTGGATTTTCAGGGAAGCGGTCAACTCCAGCAACGCTTCGAACGGCTTAAACAGAAACTCCAGCAAGAGGGACTCTTTGCCAGGGAGAACAAACGTGCCCTGCCTCCATTTCCAAAAAAAGTTGTAATACTCACCTCCCCCAGTGGAGCCGCTGTCCATGACTTTTTAAGTATCTGGCAGAAGCGTGCCTTTCCTGCACATATTCAGGTGTATGGGGTCAAGGTCCAGGGCCAGGGAGCGGCTGAGGAGATTGCCAAAGGAATAGAGATCATAAATGTTCTCCTCCCGGAAACTGAGATCCTGGTACTCTGTCGTGGCGGAGGTTCCCTTGAGGATCTGTGGGCCTTTAATGAAGAGACGGTGGCAAGGGCCATAGCAGCATCTGATATTCCTATTGTTTCAGCCATAGGCCATGAGGTGGATTTCAGTATCAGTGATTTCTGTTCAGATCTGCGTGCGCCAACGCCTACTGCGGCAGCAGAGCTCATTTTTCCGGATGGTGTCGCCCTCCGTCAGGGGCTCTTAAGGCATAGGGAAACCCTGCGTCGAATCCTGCTAAACAAGATTGATGACCTCCGCTATAGGGTGCTTCAGAACCGACGCATACTTGGAAATATGGATTCCCAGTTTAGCCATGCCTCCCTGCGACTCGATCACGCCACCCACAGACTGCTTAGTCTGATGGAACAACGGATCAGTAAGGCACAGGCCCTACTGGAGGAACAATCCAGCCGGATCCAGGCCAGTTCGCCTTCAGCCAGGCTGCGGCTTCAACAGCAGCGACTCGATTTCACAACAGACAAACTTCACTATCTCTGTAGAAATATCCTCACCGACAAGGAGGCATCGCTTGCTGGCCAGGCCGCACTTTTAGATGCAGTGAGTCCCCTTGGCACGCTGGCCAGGGGCTACTCCATTGCCAGAAAGGTTGACCCGGTAAGTGGTAAAAGAACGCTGCTACGAAAAAGTAGTGCTCTGGCGGTTGCTGATCGTATTGAAGTGCGTCTGCACCAGGGACAGGTGGAGTGTGAAGTGCTGAATGTGTCAGGAGATGATGCATTACAGGGCAGATAGAAGGTGCTAGAAGAGTAGTGCTTACCTAAAAATTCGGCTAAAGAGGATGAAATATGGAGAAACGAATAGTACGGATTGAGAAAGGCTTGTGGCGGATTCGAACAGATGCCGGAGAACTGCCTGAATCTGAGCAAGTGGAATTAACTGAGTACTTCGACGAGATAAAATTACCTTATTGTTTCGCCGGTGGCTCCCTGTGTATTGTCGGCGAAGTTGACAGAGAAGTGGTGTTTGAGCGACTGGAGCACTTTTACGATGGACGCGCGGAGGTGTTTCCGTTCTGATCAATATGGAAACGGGTGAATTATGAGGGGATCCACTCACAATGTGTTCTGTGACGATACAAGTGGTCGTAAGATACCACTAATTCCAAAACGAATGTAGCTGATGCCCTTGAAGGTAATATTGCAATGCTCCAGGCAATTGGCCAAGAGTGGTTAAACACAGATTAAAGTATAGATTCATACCCTGAATTCAGGTCTCATATTTAGTTAGTTATCTGAAAGAACACGATCTGATTTTGCCCTGTAAGAAACATGAACGTTTGATAATTATTTTGAAAACCGTTCTTGACTCATATGCGAAGGCGAGGTGTATTGCCAAACAAACACATTGAGATATCTGCAACTGACCTGTAAAATTAAATAAACGGCCAAAATCTCCGAACCAGGCAATGCACATTGCCTCCAAGGGGCCGCATCTTTTGGGGGGCAAGCAAGTTCGGTGTTTACGTTGCCGCTATCATGCCCCAGTTCCCTTGGGGCATGTGATTTTTATCGTTCGGCGCGGAAGTTGCTGGAGATATGATGAAATTGTGTAAAATGGGGGGGGCTCATTAGGCCGCTTGGTCTCCCCCCCCCTGAAAACCAATTATCCACTATCTATAGAGCGCCTTGTCGCGATGTGTAAACCCTTTTTCATAATCAAGAAAATAGGCA
>CAYWMZ010000320.1:0-3573 GCA_964459485.1 uncultured Desulfocapsa sp.
GGCTTGTGTCGCTACAGAGGGTGGCGGTAGAACAGTTGCACACCTAGAGAGTTGCAGCATCATATCGAGGTCAATATGTTCTTCAACGGCATCCACCAGCTGCCCAATCTGCTCCGAGTTAAGGGGCTTTTCTTCACCCATATGCAACCCCAGGTGACGATCCGGGATTTCAAAACGGATGTCCCTTGGGAAAAAGCCAAGGATCTTTGCTTGGCAATGTCCCGCAACTCCCCTTTCGATCAGTTCCCGGTGTCTCGGAGAGCCCACCCGATTAAAGATCACCCCAACAATGTGAACATCTGGATCATAGAGTTCAAAACCCTTCAGGGCCGCAGCCACACTCTCTGCCGCCGAACGGGCATCAATGACTAAAATGACCGGGAGTTCCATCACCTTTGCAAGACTGGCCGAGCTTGCCTCACCGCCATCAAAAAGGCCCATGACGCCTTCAACAACAGCAAGATTTTTTCCGGCGAAACGTTTTGTGAAAATATCCCGGCAAAATTTCCTGCCACACATGCGCAGATCCAGGTTGGAAGAGATCTCATCCGTAACCATCCTGTGCAGGCTGGGATCAATAAAATCGGGCCCACATTTAAAGGGTTGTACCGTAAGCCCCCTTGCCTTAAAGGCAGCCATGAGCCCAAGGGTAATGGTGGTTTTTCCAGAGCCACTGGCAGTGCCCCCTATGAGAAAAGCTGACGGATTGCTCATGTAAGTCCTGCCAATAGGACTGCTCGCATAAGCAGCAGACTTATCAGAAAAAACAGCGAGCCCAGCAGCATCAAGTTGTTTGTCTTGAGGATATCCTGATCTTCCAGCACTCGATGCGCATCGCCGATGGATGGTTTTATCATTTTTTTTCCAAAATAAGAGGCGGTTCCGCCAAGCCTGACCATCAGCGCCCCGGCAACGGCAGCTTCAGGGTGAGCGGCGTTGGGACTTGCGTGGGCCAGCCTGTCACGCCTGAAGATAATAAGGGCGTTTCTCCAGTTCATCCCTAAGAAAAAGGCTGCCGCAATGAGCATGAGTCCGCTTATCCGGGCCGGGATAAAGTTCACCAGATCATCAAGGCGGGCTGCGATCATCCCAAAATGCAGATATCGATCATTTTTATAACCGAACATGGAATCCATTGTATTTATAGCCTTGTAGCCCATGGCACCAAAGAGTGCAAGAAGTATGGGATCTATTCCCAGAAGTGGCGCAAGTAGTGACAATACAATTGCGTAAAACAGGGGGGCAGTGACCCCGTCCACCATATTTTCTGCAACGGTCTCCACACAGGCACTGATAATTCCTTCCCGTTCAAGGGATGCGGTATCACGCCCCACTATCTGAGACACAGCCTCACGGGCGGGTGCCAGGGTGGATCCTTGCTGAAGGGCCTGGTAGACCGCTCGGCTATGGCTCACAAGACCCCGTGCGGCAAGACAGGTGTAGAGCAGATACAGGGCTACGGCGCTTGCAGCAAAAGGGGAAACCTGGGCTGAGCCAAACAGTATCCCGGTAGTCAGCCCAAGTGTCAGAAGAAGCACGGTCAACACCGTAACACCACCGGCAACTGTTTCGTTGGCAAAAATCCTTCGCAGCAGTTTTTCACTGGAACTACAAAAAAAACCTATAAGACATATAGGATGGGGAAGAAGACGGGGGTCTCCTAGGCAGAGATCAAGGAGGATTACTGCCACTATCTGTTGTTCAAACAGGAACATGTAGAACTAGAGCCCCATCAGTGCATACACTGCATCCATATCCAGTTCCCGCCGAACAGTATCTGCCAATCGATCAAAGGCCGGTTCCAGGTCATAGGAGTTCCCAGGTCCATCAAGGGCAGGCAAGCCTTTATCTTGCCGTGCTCTGTTGATAAACCAGCGCCTGAAAAGATCGGCATCAAAGACACCGTGGAGATAGGTGCCCCAGACCTTCTGCGTTGACGATGCGGTGCCACAACTGCTGCCATCGGAGTAGGAGAAGAGTGTGGGTGCCGTACAGGCAGTAGATCTGCCATGATGGATCTCATAGCCACGCACCGCCTGCTGGGATCCCAAATGCACTCCTTTTTTCAGAGTGAGGGTCTTGTCCCGCTCCATGGTCGTCTCCATATCAAGAAGAGACAGTCCCTCTATCCGTTCCTGATTTGACTCTATCCCATGGGGGTCAGAAATACTCCTGCCAAGCATCTGGTAGCCACCGCAAATACCGATTATTTGGCAGTCTGATTGGGCCTTGTGGCGAATAGCGTCAAGCAGCCCTGAACGTTTCAGGTGGCAAAGATCTGCAATAACATTTTTGGATCCGGGCAGAATCAGAATATCGGGCTCTCCAATTTCGGCCACCGAAGAAACCACCCGTAAATAAACGTCCGGTTCTCCAATAAAGGGTTCAAGATCCGTGAAGTTGGAGATGTGCGGCATGTTGATAACCGCTATCTCAATATGGGCCTGGGCTGGTAACTCGCCCTGAAACAAGCCCTCTTTAAAGGAGACGGAATCCTCTTCGGGAATACCATGCTGATGCAGATAGGGAATAACCCCCAACACCTCTTTCCCGGTAAATTCTTTCACATAGGCATGGGCATCATGGAGGAGATCCCTGTTTCCCCGGAAACGGTTCACTACAAATCCGGCAACCAGTTGCCGCTCCCACTGCTCCATCACTTCCATATGGCCAATAAAAGATGCGTAGATCCCTCCCCTGTCAATATCACCAACCAGAAGCACTGGAGCTTCAGCATGGCGCGCCATGCGCATATTTACAATATCATGACTTTTGAGATTTACTTCTCCAGGAGACCCGGCACCTTCCAGGACAATGGCCTGATAGTCAGCTGCCAGTTCGTCGTAGCACTGAGTCACTATCCCCATGGCCTCATTCTTATACTTCACATAGTCCATGACAGACATATTCCCCAGGGGCTTGCCACGGACAATAATTTGACTCCCTGTATCTGAATTGGGTTTCAGGAGTATGGGATTCATCAGTACATGGGGATCAAGACGTGCCGCCTGGGCCTGAACGACCTGGGCCCTGCCCATCTCAAGCCCATCTTCCGTGACATGGGAATTAAGGGACATATTCTGGGCCTTAAAGGGTGCCACCTGCACCCCGTCCTGCAACAGGATACGACACAGGGCGGCGGTGAGAACGGACTTACCGGCGTTTGAGCTTGTGCCTTGGAACATAATGGCCGGGGTCTTTTTAGAAATCCTGCTGTGCTGAGGCTTTTTGAAAAATATTGCCATGCCTGAGAGAAGCAGTCTGTTTTCTTTGCTATTGCGCACCGCAACCCTGAAGAACTGTCCATCCAGGCCCTGATAATTGGAGCAGTCTCGAATGAGAATATTTTCTTTGGCAAGGCTTATTGCAAGGGCTGGCACACTGTAAGATGAAGCAAGTTTGATCAAAAGATAGTTGGCACTACCCGGAAAGACCTGGAGCTCTGGAAGCTGTCCTTCAATTTTATTCGTGTTCTTATCTAAAACTTCAACCCATTTTCCCAATAATGAATAGGCATTATTTATCTTATTATTTACAATCATATTTGATAATGTTTTATTTATTTCTGTCATC
>CAYWMZ010000321.1:0-3571 GCA_964459485.1 uncultured Desulfocapsa sp.
TGAGTATTCCGAAGCAATTCGGCCACCTATTCCAAGGTAATTCGGCCACCCATTCCGATTTAATTCGGCCACCCATTCCGATTTAATTCGGCCACCTGTTCCAAAGTTATTCGGCCACCCATTTCAATTTTAATCGGCCACCATTCCGAGCCAATTCGGCCACCCCCAACACAAGTCTTTTCAGTGAAGGATACCCCGATTAATATCGCTCCATTTTTTCATTAATAATTCATGAAAGAGTGAGGTGCGAATTTTGTCACGAAAGAGGGTATCAATGCGAAAAATAAGAGAAGTATTACGTCTAAAATTGTCTGCAGGAAGAAGTCGTCGACAAATATCAAAAAACTGCGGCATTGCTCGTTCTACGGTTGCTGACTACTTGAGTCGGGCGGCTCATGCAGGTCTTTTTTGGCCTTTGCCTGAGGGCCTAGATGACGCAAAACTAGAACTAATGCTGTATCCACCACTTCCGACGATTGCTCCAGAAGATCGATCAATATCAAACTGGTCAGAAGTATACAAAGAACTTAAACGTAAAAGCGTTACCTTGATGCTGATTTGGCAAGAGTACAAAGAGGTTAACCCTGACGGTTATCAATACAGTCGTTTTTGCCAAATTTACAGAAGCTGGCTTGGCACCCAAAATGTGGTAATGCGTCAGGATCACAAAGCTGGTGAAAAGCTTTTTGTCGACTATGCGGGGCAGCAAGTTGGCATAATCAATCGGCAGACCGGTGAGGTACGGTCTGCCGAAATCTTCGTTGCAGTGCTTGGTGCCAGCTCTTATACCTATGCTGAAGCGACTTGGTCACAGAGCCTACCAGACTGGATTAGTTCTCATATCCGAACATTTAATTTCCTTAAAGGATGTCCCTTACTGGTAATTCCAGACAACTTAAAGAGTGGTGTCACCAAGGCTCATCGCTATGAGCCAGATATAAATCCGACCTATCAGGACATGGCAGTACATTATTCTGTGGCAATAGTGCCTGCACGGCCTAGAAAACCAAAAGACAAGGCTAAGGCAGAAGCTGGAGTTCTGCTCGTGGAGCGTTGGATTCTTGCCTGTCTACGCAACCGTCAATTCTTCTGTCTCGATGAGTTGAACGCAGCAATTAAACCACTCCTTGAAAAGCTTAACAATCGGCAGTTTAAAAAATTTAATAGTTGCCGCCGAGAATTGTTTGAAACTCTGGATAAGCCATGCCTTCAGCCATTGCCACAGTACGCATATGAATTTGCTGAGTGGACAAAAGCCAGGGTTGCCCCAAACATCCACATTCGGGTATTTGACCATTTCTATTCAGTGCCTTACACGCTGGTCAAAAAACAAATTGATGTTCGTATCACCGCCAGAATTATTGAGGTGTTTCTCAAAGGTAAGAGAGTCGCCAGTCATCGCCGCAGCTATCAGAAATATGGTTACACGACTCTCAAAGCGCATATGCCAAGACGGCATCAAGAATATGCAGACTGGTCTCCTGAGCGCTTAATCAACTGGGCTGAGAAGTCGGGAACTGCCACCAAAACAGTGATCTCCAACTTGCTCGAATCACGTCCCTATCCCCAGCAATCGTATAACACATGCTTTGGAGTCATGAGCCTTGGCAAGAATTTCGGGGACGATCGTCTCGAAGCAGCCTGTGCCAGGGCTTTAGTCATAGGATCTTGCAATTACCGTAGTATTGAATCAATCCTTAAAAAAAATCTCGACAAACAACAACTTCCAACTACCACTCCATCTTCAAAATCGAAGGTGGTCAAGCACTCTAACACCAGAGAATCAAACTATTTCCATTGATTATTTTTATTAAAAAATAGGAACCTCTATGGCCGGAGGTTCCCAAAACACCGCAGTATTGTCATTAATACAACAAAGGAGACTGCCATGCTCAACCACCCTACACTTGAAAAATTACAAACTCTAAAACTAACAGGAATGCTCCACGCACTAGAGGAACAGATGCAAATGCATGACATCGAAGAACTGTCATTTGAGGAACGGTTAGGACTCATGGCTGACCGAGAATCAACAACACGAGAAAGTCGTCGGCTGAAAACAAGGCTAAGACAAGCAAAGCTAAAGGAGAACGCTGCTGTTGAGGACATTGATTATCGCATCCCAAGGGGTATCGACAAGTCCCTAATGGCCTCTTTGCAGAGTTGTAAATATATATCTGAACATCTAAACTGCCTGATCTGCGGCCCGACAGGTATCGGAAAGACCTGGATTGCTTGTGCCCTTGCCCAAAAAGCGTGCCGAGAGGGTTATAAGGCTCTATATATCCGACTACCCCGCTTTCTACAGGAACTTAATATCTCCAAGGCTGATGGTCGTTACCCCAAACTACTATCGAACTTGGCCAAGACGGATCTGTTAATCCTCGACGACTGGGGCATCATGCCACTTTCGGGGGATCACCGTCGTGACTTACTCGAAATACTCGATGATCGATTCAATAGACGGTCTACGATCGTCACCAGCCAGTTGCCGGTCAAAAGCTGGCACGAATATATAGATGACCCTACCATGGCAGATGCCATTCTAGACAGGCTGGTTCACAGTGCTTACCGAATCGATCTCGATGGAGATTCTATGAGAAAAAGAATGTCTAAATTGACAAAACCTGAAACGGTAGAGTAAGTGTAAATCTATCCTTCGTAAAAACTTGTGCGGGGGTGGCCGAATTCCGTTGGACTGACCTGTCGAATTAAATCGGAATGGGTGGCCGAATTAAATTGGATTGCCTGGCCGGATAACTTTGGAATGGGTGGCCGAATTCATTGGAATACGCATGCTGTCTTGTTTTTATGTCCCGCTTCGCTTTTGACGAGTTGCTTGCCTGGCGCATAGTATTCAGTTCATTCTGCCTTAAATGACGCTTGACTGTGCGTCCCGATTTATTCTTAGTACATTGTTCTCTCAGGCGACAAGCTGCACAGATTTTTTTCGGAGCACCGTAGTCCATACTTTGCCGTTTTTTATGCAGTGCTTTCTTCTTTAATTCATTTCCAGCCGGACATATATAGACGTCTTTTGTCGGGTCATAACTGAATTGATCCTCTGTGAATATTTTCCTGTTTTTTCTCCGGCCTTTTGTTTGATTTAGATCAGGCATATGCGCTTCAATGCCACGATCATGACAAGAAAGAAAATTGTCGATTGTTCCATACTTACTGTCAGCAACTACAGTATCAAGCGCTTCTTTTGTTGTTGCCTCATGTTGTTCAACAAGGTCCAACATTACATGAGCTTCGTTCACGTCACCAGGAGTAGCTTTTGTCGCAGTTATCACTTCATTTTCTCCATCTACAGCTCGATGGACTTGATAGCGAAGTTTTGCTTTCCCGCGCCGAACAATCGCAGCATCAGGATCCGTACTCGATATATAACGTTTATTGGTCTTACTATGAGCACCAGGTGTTCTGGAAAAATCTTGTGACTCTTCCAGGCGTGCCTCAAGTTGTTTGAAATTTTTCTTTAGCTGGTGCTTTAGTTTTTTGGTATCAATCACCGAGTTTGTGGAGGCATCGGCATCTACCAGGCTAGAATCCATGAAGATTTTTTTGC
>CAYWMZ010000322.1:0-3570 GCA_964459485.1 uncultured Desulfocapsa sp.
ATTCTGGGCAAAGGGGTAGAGAAGGGAGGGGACGGCGGCCCGAAGCAGGTTCATACAGGTGTTGTAGCCCGCCATGGAGATAGAGAGGTCGGCACAGTCCAGCCATTTGGGGAAGCGTGAGGAAAAGCTATGGACCTTTATATTGCTGCCGCCCAAGGACCTGAGTCTGTCCGCAAGGTCTGGATCAGCGTAGGGGCCGCAAAAGAGGTGAAAATGGAGGTGGCCATACTGTTTTTCAAGGAAGATAGCGGCACGGGCCGTGGCCAATAGCAGCTCTTCCCCGACACTGCCACCTCCAATAGAGGCCACAATACACTTGTCTTCTTTGTCGAGATTCAGCTCCTGGCGCAGCTGTTCTCCGGTTTGGCTGGGGGCGGGTGAGGGGCTGATAAATCCTGTATAGAAATGGGGGATGGCGATTTCTTCCATGGAGGCAAAGGTCTTGCTGAGGGGGATATACTCAGGGTCCGCATGGATCAGCAGTCCGTCAAAGGATGTGTTGAGACGTTTCAAGACCCTGGTTTCGTACTTCTGCCGATCGCTTTTCTCCACCAGAATATCCCGCAGGCTGCAGAGACGGAGACAGGGGGCAAGGCTTCCTGTTCCGATCCCCTCAAGGATGGGATCTAGTTCAAAACGAAAGGCCTTACGGCCAAAGGGATAGAGTTCCACAAGAAATACATCGGGCCGGAAGGTGTTAAAGAAGTCCCAAAGCTGTTTGCGGCGCTGTTGCTGTACAACGTGCAGTTTCGCACCTTCCTGGCACACCAGCAGGCGGGAAAAGTCGGAATCCATCTTCAGGCCGGGGAGCTGTACAAAGCGCACCGCTGTTTCAGGGAGCTGCACATCAGGGCCGCCCAGGATCATCACCGTTTCATGGTGCCTGGCCAGGGATTTGCATATTTCCAGGCTGCGATGGAAGTGTCCGATACCCAAGACATGTTGACAGTAGCAGGCTATCTTCATGACTTGTCGAACCCTAAATCTGGGGGGAGGATGTTGAGCGGGCCCAGTTGCAGCACATCGCCTTTCCCGATAAGGAGGTGCATCTGGCGTTTTTTAAGGAGTCTTTTCTCTTTAGGAAGGAAGGCGCGGCCAGCCAGGTGATAGAGGATGGACTTTATAATTCCCTCATGGCAGACGACCAGGATTCGTTGGCCTGGGAATTGTTGCAGTATATTAAGGATTACGGGGAGGCTCCGTTGCAGCACTTCTCTTCTGCTCTCTCCCTGCGGAGGGCGAAAGTCCCAACCGACACGAATCTGTTTCTCCAGGTTCTCGCCTTCTGTTTTCTTAAGTTCCTTAAAAGTCCTGCCCTGCCACCTTCCCCAATATTGTTCCCGAAGGGCTGGCTCCCAGTGAACCGGAGCCATGGGACAGGAGCACTGCAGTATGTTCACGGTCTCCCGCACCCGACCCAGATCACTGGCGATTATCTGGTCTATCTGGTAATCACAAAGGAAAGATGCCCACTGTTCTACCTGAGCACGTCCCGATTTCGAGAGGGGGGAGTCCTGAAGCCCTTGTATCCTGCCCTCTTCATTCCACAGGGTCTTACCGTGGCGTAACAGGGCTATGACAGTGGGGCGGGTTCCTGCTGCTTTTTGGTGCTTAATCAGTCGGTACATGGGATTTAAGAATCGCTTCAAAGTGGAGATAGTTTAGGTTGAGATCATGTTCCCGGCGTATATATGCAGTTGCTGCCCGCCCCATAGTATGTCGGTGATCCTTGTCACTGATAAGACGTTTTACTGAAAAGCAGAAGGCTGCTTCATCAAAGAGAGGTGTAAGATATGCGGTTTTGTCCCGTTGTACTACCTCCGGGATGCCGCCGTTGTCGAAGGCAACCACAGGAAGTCCACAGGATTGGGCCTCTAGGTAGACCATGCCCAGTGATTCACGAATACCCGGGAAGGCAAAGATATCAGCGCTGGAATAGACTTTGTACATCTCTTCTCTGGCGACTTTACCGAGAAAGAGTACTCTCCCGGGAAGCATTTCAGCTGCAAGTTTTTCCAGTTTCTGCCGTTCGCTGCCATCTCCTGCAATTACCAGTTTGAAGGGGATCTTCTCAGTTAAAAGTTGTGTCAGGGCCTTGATCATCCAGCTCAGGCCACGGCTCTTGACGTCGGGGCGGAACATGGCCGCAGAGAGGATGACGGGCACTTTGGCAATCTTCCATTTCTGGTGCATTTCAAGGCGGGCAGTCTTGTCAAAGACAAATTGCTCCGGGATGATTCCCGGCCGAATTCGGGATAAGCGTTGCCGGGGAATAATGCGTTTGAGATTCTTGTAATCCCTCTCACGGTTGGAAAATATCCTGTCGGCCCGCAACAGACTGTGGCGGTTCAGATAGAATCCGGCCTTAGTCTTCAGGCTGCGGCGCTGTTTGCTGGAATACATTCCTTGAAAGATACAGTAAGGAATCCTGGCTTTTCTACTAAGATACGGCCCCAGCAGATCCGGGGCCTTATAGTAGCAGTGATAGCTGAGCCACAGTTCTGGCCCAAAGTTTCGTATGCGTTGGGCACAGCGCATACGCTCCCACACTATCTCGGGATAGCGCCAGGGTTGCAAGTAGATCCATCGTGATCTGAGTCTGCTTATTATGAGCAGCTCATGGCCACGGGAAAGGAGAAAGTCATACAGCCCCGTGGCAATAATCAGGTCTCCGGAGGGGTTGGGATGCCCCAGGGGTTTAAAGGGAGCGTAGAGACAGATCCGCATGGCTAGTTAAGCCGTTTTTTGATTGGAGAGTAACTGTTCTTGGAAGATGTCACCAAGTTTGGCAACAAGTATGCGGTTGTCAAAATGTTCCCTGGTGTGCTCCCTCCCTCCCTGGATGATTTTCTTTCTGAGCTTGGAGTCTGTGAGTGTTTTGAGTATTTGTGAGGCCATGGTTTCAGGGTCTGCGGAGGCGGTGGTAACACCACTCTGACCGTTAATCAGGATTTCGGGCACGGCAGAAACGGTGGTGGAGAGAGCAGGGACTCCCATGGCCAGGCTCTCCACCAGCACATTGGGGATACCGTCCCGGTCACCATTTTTGGCAATCTCACAGGCAAGTACAAAGAGGTCACTCTCCTCAAACTGCTTGAGCACTTCCCTGTGGGTCCTGGTTCCGAGACAGTGGCAGACATCGCTGAGGCCAAGATTCTGAATAAGTTGTAGGATCGCATCCTTATCATCACCATCCCCAATGAGGGTATGCTGGAAGGGGATCTTTTTATCCTTGATGAGGGCCAGTGCCCGGTACAGGGTGGGGAGTCCTTTCTTCTCAGTTATTCGGGCAATTGTAAGAATTTTGTAGGGCGCACTGCAACGGCCGTGATCGTTCTGCGGGGAGAAGAGTTTGAGGTCTATGCCGTGGTAGATGCAGTGGATCGGGGTGTCGAGTTCCTCTGCAATACCTTCAAGGTACCTGCGGTTATAGTCGGTACAGGTCACCACAAAACTGGCCAGACGGATCTTCTCCCGCAGCTGTTTTTTATTACTGGTGTAGATATCCTTGGCATGGGCCGTGAAACTGAAGGTTCTCCCCGAGAGCAGGGCTGCAAACATGGTGACCGA
>CAYWMZ010000323.1:0-3547 GCA_964459485.1 uncultured Desulfocapsa sp.
GGGATTGCAATCAGCAGGTACTGTTTTGAGAGAAAGAAGCCGTTCCAGGAGATCCCGGAGTAGAGAGTCTCAGTTTTACGGTTTGTTGCGGCATCCCCCAGAAGTGGATCGAGGGAGAGCCCGGCCGGACAGGAACCGTGGGTCTGAATGTTCATACTTCCCTGCTCCTGCCATTGCAGGCACAGGATACCACTCTCCTTAAAATAACCTTCGATTTCTTCAGGGAACAGGGGCTGCCTGGGGTTGGCCATACTCCGAGGCAGTGCCGCTCCTGCGATATGGAGAAGTCTCTCGCTGACACGGGCCTCCTGTTGGATTCCGTTCCGGTGCCAGAGCATTAGCATTACAAAGCCAAAGAGAAACATACTGATAAAGAGGAGTATGGAGAGGGTGAGACCCAATTGGACTTTAAGGGTGTGCATGGTTAGATGAAAGTGTTCGGAATAGCAAGACCTGACGGTTGAGTTGTGTGTACGAGCTTTTGAGTCTTCCCTTCTGATCAATAGAGTAGCAGAAAAAGAGGGGAATAAAAAGGTGGGAGCTGATGTTTGTGGAGTGCCTGGTTATGGATTCTTCGTTTCGTGTTTGGCTGGCTCTTCTCCTAGTCTGCGATGGTCTTTTCCTGAAAAATAGTTGATCCAGGATGAGCTGTGGTTCAGAGCCCAGTCTTTAGGGGAGATGGAGGGCTGGGCCTGGATATGGCCGGCATCGGGACTTGGGCCGCGATGATAACTCCTGACCCAGAAGCAGAGTCTCTCCCTGGGATACACTTCACAAAAGCCTCTGTTCGATCCACCACAGGGCCCGTTTATCATACGTTTAGGGCAGCCGGACTGGGGACAGAGGTAAGATGACTCAACCAGGGTACAGTCTCCGCACATCCGGCAGTGGAAGAGGAGTTTTTTACTGATATGTTCAAGGAGTGTGTAGAAGCGATTGAGGAGAGGGATCTTACGGGCCCAGAGACTAATTCCTTTGGCCCAGGGGAAAAAGAAGCCGGTTTTCTCAAACACCTGCCTGTGGATCATGTCATTTACTGTGTAGAGTATGGCAAGTTTTCGTTTTTTGGGCGCAGCGGGGGAGGCGTGGAGGTAATAGCTCTCAGGTTCAGGAAAGTGAGGCCCCTGGGTTGAGTGGGTGTTGCTAGTTAACTCTGCCCTGTCAAGAATAAAGGAAATGGCTTCGAAATTGAGGTTTTTTCCTCCAAGATGAATGCCTGCATAGCCCATACGATAAAGGGCGGAAATCATTTCTGCAGCACGCAGTAGCCTGGCCTCTTCACCTCTATCTGAACTCCTGGCCTCCTCTTCCATACAGTCTAGGAGTGTATCCGGAAAGATAACACCTGGAACCCTCCCCTTATTCATGATGCGAGCCACCGGAAGATTTGGAACAAAAACATTTGCCATGATGGGGATCTTAATCTCTTTGTTCTGGCAAAATTGAATAAGTTCCCGGTACTTGAGAGAGTCGTAACCAAGCTGGCTGATCACAAACTGGGCTCCGCATTGCACCTTGGTCAGGAGCTTGACATATTGCCAGACCTGTTCCGATTCCAGGGTTTTAAAGGGGGAGACCACGCATCCTGCAAAGAAATCCATTCTGGGCAGATCCATTGCCTGTCCAGGGGCCCCTTTTTTGATTACTGAGGTGTGACGCAGTTGGTTGATATGATAGAGCAATTGGGTGGAGTCGAGATCGAAAACTGGCATTGCCTGGCCTTGGAACCCGTAACGGGGGAAGTCTCCGCCAAGGACCAGAAGATTGAGGAGGTCATGACGGTGGCACTCAAACAGCTGGCTTTCAGCCATATTCCGGTTTTTGTCTTTCAGAGAAAAATGGAGAAGGGGTTCAATTCCCATGGCCTGAATATCCAGGCCAAGTGAGATGGGTGACAGGGCTGGGTGGCCGCCGGGATTGTCGGTGATGGAGAAGGCCTTGATGCGACCATCATCCTTGGCACTCTGAGCAAGCTGGAGGATCTTTTCTAGGCGTTTGCCGCCAGATCCTCGTCCGGGCACGAGTTCGTAGGTAATGGTGAATTCTTTCTGGTCTTCAAGGGACTTACGGAAACTGTTTGGGGCTGTTTGAGGCATGGAAGTCCTTTTTTAACTTGCGGATGTTGTCAGGGAGTGGCATACAATGTATGCATGAACAGCGAAAAAGAAACTAAAAATATCATAGTTATCCGCAATCTACTTCGTGAAGCCGGGATGAGTAGTGGCAGTGGTCAGGGGCTCTATTTTGACTCCATTGCAGGAGACGGTTCCAGTAGAAAATTCTGGCGTATCATGGATGGTGACCAAAGTCTTTGCCTTGCTGTGGCTCCTCCATGCCCGGATGGCCCGGGACTTGCCGAGGCCCGTGCTAGCCGGGCCATCGGCCTGCACCTCTTGGCGCAGGGGATGAATGTCCCTGAGCAATATGGCTGGGATGTGGAGTCTGGTATCCTGCTATTTCAGGATCTTGGTGACGTGAAGTTGCATGATGCTGTTCTTGAGGCAAAACAAATAAAGGAATGGCAGGAGCAGGTTAAGCCTACATACAGAAAAGTGGTGCAGGATCTGGCAGCTATGCAGGTTCGTGGAGCCCAAGGGTTTGACACCACTTGGTGTTGGGACGGCAAGCGCTACGATAAGGCCCTTATGCTGGAGCGTGAATCGGGCTATTTTTTACGAGCGTTCTGGCAGAATTACCTGGGGAAGTCGGAACCGGAAGGAATTGTAGAGGAGTTTACCTATATCGCAGAGCGGGCTTCCCTCATTCCTGCCGACTATTTTCTGCACCGGGATTTTCAATCGCGTAATATTATGCTCCATCAGAATATCCCCTGTGTGATAGATTTTCAGGGGGGACGACTTGGCCCTTTAGCCTATGATCTGGCCTCTCTACTCATTGATCCATATGCAGCCCTACCATTTGAATTTCAGGAGGAATTGGTTGGTCTGTATCTTGATGCGCTGGAAGATATGCAGGATGTGAACCGAAGACTCTTTGTGGAGGAGTATCTTCTGCTGGCGTTGCAGCGGAATTTGCAGATTGTGGGCGCCTTTTCTTTTTTGACAAAAGAGCGAGGGAAATTGTTTTTTAAGCAGTTTTTACGCCCTGCGCTGCTCTCTTTAAGTGGCCTTTTGGAGTGTGAGATGTTTGCGGAGCTGATGGTGCTGAAGAAGATGGTGGGCGGAGCTTTGGGAGTTCTGCGGAGTTAAGCGGAACGAAAAAATGTCAATGACACTGGTAGGGGCTAAAACCCCTACCAGTGTCATTGACTTGTATGGTACACCCAGCCCGATTCGAACGGGCGACACCCAGGTTCGAAGCCTGGTGCTCTATCCAGCTGAGCTATGGGTGCTCTTAACATTACCACAGACGTCGCATCTGTACAGCTTCTCTGCCATTCGCATAGGCTTGCTATTGCGGATGGCAGAGAAGCAGCACAGCTATAACGCCTGTGGTAATGTTAAGCTGTTTGGTAACTATTCAGCGTAACAATAAGAAACGCAGAAAAAGCACGAAATGTAACTGTTCAGGGTGCGTTAGATTCGGT
>CAYWMZ010000324.1:0-3547 GCA_964459485.1 uncultured Desulfocapsa sp.
GGCCTGTCATAAAACTCCCGGAACATCTTCTGCAAGGTCTCATTAAAACGAATGGTGGCAGCCCAGCCCTTAGCAGATTCCGGGACATCGGCGTAGGAAAAACCGCCCACTGCCGCAAGTCCTCTAAAACCATCAAGGGTTACCCGCCCGGCCAAAAGATCACTCATGGTGATATCCCAGGGCTCAAAGCCTGCGGCATAGAAGGCGGAACTCATCTCACGATCGGAGTTTGAGCCCTCATCACGGAGAATGGCCACCTTGGGCTTATCCGTTTCTTTAAGCAACTCTGCCGGTGCTGCCGTGGGAGTGAAAGGCAGGATATAATGCGGCCCCTGGCGATCGTAGCAATTTTTCTTCTCTTCATCGGCACACTCCGGATTCACCTGAAGTCGTTCCAACTGATAGCTGGTCTCTTCCCAGGTCTGCCGCAGTTTGCGCATATCGGTATCCAGCACCGTCTCACCATTAACACGGATACAAATTTGCTTCTCCGCACTACTCTTTCCAAGGAGCGCCAGCCCCACCTTATGGTTGGCAAGAACGGCCTCAAGGCCTGCGATATCCGCATCCCTGCACTCCAGCACCAGGCCCAACTCTTCTGCAAACAACTGAGCCAGAGCAGAATCTTCACCCTGAAGATCTATATCCACACCACAGTTTCCGGAAAAGGCCATCTCAAGGAGAGTAGTAACCAGACCGCCATCACTGCGATCATGCCCGGCCTTGACCAGCCCCTTGGCATTTGCCTCCTGAACGGCCACAAAGGCCCGTTTCAATAAGCCGGGATCATCCAGATCGGGGCAATCGTTACCAAGGGCAGAACGGGTCTGAGCCAGGGCAGAGCCAGCCAGCCTGTTTTTACCGGGGGCCAGATCCACCAGGAACAGGGAGGAGGCGCCAGCCTCTTTGATATCCGGAGTTACAACCTTTGTAATATCAGTCATGGCGGCGTAGGCCGAAATCACCAGCTCACGAGGTGATTTGACAGTCTCATCCCCAACCATGGTGGCCATGGAGAGGCTGTCTTTACCGCCATCAACGGCCATGCCTATTGCGATCATGGCATCGCACATCCCTTGTGCAGCATCAAAGAGGGCCGCACCTTCACCCGGCAGCTTTGGAGCCCACATCCAGTTGGCCGAGCACTTGACCTGTTCCAAATCATCAATTACGGCCCAGACAAGGTTGGTAAGGGACTCACCCACCGCCATCCGGGCACCCTTAGCGGGATCCACCAGCATCTTGATGGGCTGCTCTCCAATGGCCGTGGCACCACCACTGAGCCCAAAGTGAGACTGGGCAACCACCGCCACATCACTCACCGTAAGCTGCAAAGGGCCACAGCACTGCTGCTGGGCAACAAGGCCTGTGACGGCACGATCCACCTTATTGGTTAGAAAGCGTTTCGAGCCCACAGAAACCAGGCGCAGCACATCATTTAAGGCATCGGCTACGCTGAGATCTGACGGCAGCTCAAGGGGTTTTAGTTCCTGCCGGGTACGATTGTCCTCAAAGGTCTTCACCGGAATGTCACCGAGGAGTTCTGAGAGATCAATATCCACCGGGGTAGAGTCGTCATGCGCATCGTGCACCACAAACTGGAGATCTCCCGTCACCTCGCCCAGTACCTCACAGCCCACCTTTTCACGCTTACAAATGGCCTGGAACTCTTCAATATTTTCAGGACTGATAAGAAATCCGTTGCGCTCCTGATACTCTGCCACATAGATTTCAAGCACCGACATGGTGGGGTCACCTACTCGCATTTTGCGAATCTCAATACATCCGCCCGAATGTTCCACCAGCTCTTTTAGGACATTGGCAGGCCCTCCGGCACCCTGATCGTGGATCACGTCAATGATGGTCTTGTCTCCCATCTCATTGCAGGCCCGGATCACCCGGTTCATCTTCTGCTCCATCTCCGCATCCCCGCGCTGTACGGCGTTGAAGTCGAGTTCGGAGGCATTTTCACCCTGGAGCATGGAGGAGGCTGCACCGCCGCCAAAGCCAACCCGGTAGGCAGGGCCACCCACCTGGACGATCTTCATCCCTTTCTGTTCTTTGTCTTTTTCGGTGTGTCGGTCATCAATCTGGCCGATTCCTCCGGTGAACATGATGGGTTTTAAAAAGCCCCAGCGTTCCCCGGTTTCGAGACGCAGATCAAAGGAGCGGGTGAAGCCCTGTATCATGGGCTCACCGAATTTATTGCCGTAATCGGAGGCACCGTTACTGGCCTCGATCTCAATTTCCAGGGCAGAGGCGAGATTATCCGGACATTGATAGGCATTTTCCCAGGGCAGATTGTAGCCCGGAATATGGAGGTTTGCTACACAGTATCCAGTGGTTCCGGCGATCACGAAACCGCCCTTTCCCGTTCCCTGGACATCACGAATACGCCCCCCGGAACCCGTCTCAGCCCCTGGAAAGGGTGCCACTCCCGTGGGGAAGTTATGCGTTTCGGCGGTGAGGAGCATATGGTACTTCGCCTCACTGTTCACAAGCGGACCCGGCAGGCCGGGGGCCTCCGGCATAATGGTGTCGATATCATGACCTGCCACCACACTTGAGTTATCCTTAAAGGCAACCAGACTGCCCTTGGGATTCTTCTCCAGGGTCTCAATCACCATCTCAAAGAGGGTTGCGTCCTGCAACTCACCATCAATCACTTGTTTACCCCGAAAAAAACCGTGTCGTGAATGCTCGGAGTTGGCGTTGTTGAGATCCATAATCTCAACAATGGTGGGATTCCGTTTATGCTTTTTGACAAAATAGTCGTAATAAAAGTTGCGATCCCGTTCGTCCATGGAGATACCGGGTATTTCAAGGAGGGCCTCCGGGCCACCAGCCAGCATATCCACATCGTACACGGCCTCAGGCTCTATCCCGGTCTCGAAGGTATTTAGAGGTTCCGGATAGGGACACTCCGTCATCCTGTCGTGGTTATCATGGATAAAGGCCTCACGGTCATCTCCTGCCACCAGCAGATACCTGCGGGAACGCTCCACCCGTGAAACACAGTCAAGCCCCGTAGCCTTACAGATGGAGACCATATTGGAAGACCAGGCGGTGGCAAAGTTCAATCTCGGACCCATCTCAACCACCCGGTCCCCTGTAAGCTGAGGGCTCCGGGTAACGGAATCTGCCAGAAATCCATCTGCCAGAATCAACCGGAGTCGTTCCTGCTCTTCTGGGGTCAGGGGACGACTGGACTCGATATTAAAACAGTATTCCCGGTTCTCTCCGGTTTTACGATACAATTGGCTGACAAGTGCGGGCATGATGGAATCCTGGAAGATGATGGTTATTATGTTTGAGTAAGAATTGACATTCCATCCAGTTTATACCAGATCACTGGCCGAGTTAAAAGTTTCTTGATAAAGTCTCAAAAAAAGAACAGAATATGGCAAGTACAGGGGCAGTATCTTTAGTGCCTTACTTCATCGTTCCTGTCATACACAACAGGTAAGCGTAGACTCCGAGAAAATATAAATCAGGCTTGATATCAGTTTGCAACAAGTACCGCTAAGGCACTTATGCCGGCCTCACT
>CAYWMZ010000325.1:0-3535 GCA_964459485.1 uncultured Desulfocapsa sp.
GATCGATGTGTCCTTGCTATCAAATAACCGACTGCACGTTGTGTAATGCAAGACTCGGCGTTTTGAATATACTGAAAATGATAATGAACCGGGCGCAGAATCTCTTTACAAACTTGATACCTTACGAGATATTATCGGCTGTACGAATGGGAAAGCTATATTATTTAGCTACTTGTCGCATTCCAAACTTTATCGTCAGCAGCATGCTGACTTGGAAATTGAAACTTGTTTTGGCGATGAATATCATACACTTCGTGGCTAAATAACTGTTCCAAATACAAGACCACTTGTAATACTCCACCTTCGTGGTGAGTCCTTCGGCAAACTCAGGACAAACGGTGATTTAATCAGTTTTTACTCTGAAAGTGGACTGGTATCTGGAACGCCTATTTAGCTTAGAAAATGGATGCGAATAATTTAGTTTCTCTTATTATCGCCCAACAATCCATTATTTGAAATATTTACCTCTACCCCATAGGTAATATATTCTTTCATTACTGAAATGTATTTTTAGTTCATCTCCATTACACATGCTCTCTTTTTATATTTCTTTTTGCCATTCACTCATCTCGGGTAAGAGCTACGACAGCCCAGAGGGAAATACCAATCAGACCGAGCCACGCCACCAATTGTAATGCATAGACAAAAACTTGCTGCGTAGCAGTCCCTGTTTCGCTTTTCTTTTTGATTATCTGTTCCTTACTTTTATCCGGACAACATTTTGCACAAGCATTGGTTGCGACTGGTAACACAGTCTCAATTTCGGTTTTTGAAACAGGCGTCACAACTATGCTCTTAATTTCCTTGGTGAGAAGAGTACTGCCGATATCAAGAAAAGTGGTCGTAACAATAACCAAAATGACAATAGCGAAAATAAAACGCGCAATCTGAAACAAATTTTTTGTAATCCAACGTATAGTCATTGTTGTCTGCTTGGCAGCCCAAGACATAGACCTAGTCATCCACATCCATATTACTCTCATAACACCCCCTTACTTTTCCGTTTAAATTTCGTGTACACACCTATTATAATTGATCAAAGTAATTATCGTTTGCTCACCAAAACATACAAATGTGAGATAAAAATACCAAGATGGGCGAGGCCAGCTAAAATTGCCACCACACTAAGACCTATCGACCAGGCACCATGTGATGTAACAAGGTCGTTCCCAAGAAATGTTTTCATAGCGATGCCAAAGGCCTGGAAATTATTAGCGCCACCCTGTGCATCAAGCTCGTCAGGCTTCAAACTGAAAAGCCAGGTTAAACCACCAATCCACACGATGAGAGCAATGGTGAATCGGGAAAACGATGAAAGAAGAAACTCTGAATACCGAAGGATCGGCCAGGTTAAAAAGCGCCGCCAGGGACGTTCGTGTAAGTAAAGCGAGTTGTGTAGATAGCGGACAAGGTTCATGCATTCTTGTTCCTCATCGAACTGATTGTATTGCCGCAGGATGCAGACAAGCTTATTGACGATATTCATCCGGATATTTAAGGCTGCCCTGCGTCTTTCCTGTGGTCGGAACCAGCGGGCGATTGATTCGGCATCACGTTTGATTTCCCTGAAGCGATGCTGGAGGGGAACATGATGTTCCACTCCGGTGAATTGACATTCTGCATGAAGCTCAAACTGATGTTTCAACAAAAGTGCTTCAGCGGCAGTGGTTGGCGTTTTGCCTCCGAGCAGTTCCGATGCATCATTAGCTAACACTGCGCCATGTACGGCTTCTTCCACTGAAGACACCCCGTTGACCAGCATGGATTCGGCACGATTAAGAAGCTGGCGGGCAATCAGCAGGAAAATGCCTGGGCTACTGTGGTTCGAGACATACGCATCGCCCTTCTTTTTCCGTTCCCGTTCTATTTTCGGCCAATCCGGCGGCCAAACATAATGCTTGCCAGTACCTCGGTGAACCTTCATTTCTCCCTCTTTGGACCAACACAGCTTGCGGTCAAGCCCCGATTTTTCCCAAACAGAAAAGATTCCGGCATGAGGCTTATAGAGAATGCGAATTTTTTTGCCTTTCGCCCGCTGTTCGGCAATATACTGTTTATTCCTGGCGTTTTTCCGATCATCCCCAACTACTCGCTGGCCGGAAGTGACCAGAATTCGGTACTTGGCATATTCAAGCCGTGGGAATGGGGCTTGTTTTCCTTTGCTACTGCTCCGCTTACGCAAATCTGAAAGTCGTTCATCCCCTCTATCTGGAAAGTTGAGAAACAAATCCTCCAGCACAACGGTTGGCGGGAGGTATAAACTACTGTTACCCAGCACCGCACCTGCTACATCTCGCCTGGATATCGCCAGTGCGCGAAAACCGAAGCGGTAAGCGGTATATGCGTGCAGATGGGCATAATCGCTCTCCTCATCCATGGCAACTGCTAGTTGCTCTCGGTGAGGGAGATACGCTCTGATCTCGTCATTGTCTCTGGCGCGCCGCCGCACCCAGTCGCGCAGGCCAGCGCCGTCAAACAGCGGTGTCTGCAATGGCTGGAATAGATGGTGCAGACCATGCGCCTTGCGGAAATCATTTAGTGCATCATTATCATCCGCACCATAGCCACGAATAGTGCCGAAAAACCAGTGAACCTCGGGAAAGGCCAGGATCAGCATGGCCAGTAGTGAATCCATGCCCGGAAGCAGTGGATTAAGTTTCATGGGCGAAACCTCGGATACCAGTACGGTTACATCATCCTCAGCCAGCCAGCTGGAAAATTCTGCCTCAAGATGTTCAAATTCAGCACGAGGATCATCAGCAGCACAAACTTGCATCTTTTTGAGTTGCCACGAGACACGCTTGCCATCCACTCTGGCCTGACTTCTGGTTGCAAAATCAAGTGATTCTTGCAGTGCAGAAAAGGCTTCATCCACCTGGGCAATAGAGACGAAAATCATGACGAAGGTGCCGAAAATTCAGGGGGCTTGCTGCAGTAGGCATCAGAAAGAAACTTGAACATTGCAATGAATTTTTCTCTCTCTTCATCAGGGGTACCGGTTCTTTCTTCTTCTGTAATTTCAAGTGCTGCAATGCAGTGATTAAGTAGTCCAATAACGGCATAAATCAGAGATTTATCTTTGTTATCAACTTGCGCCACTATCTCTTTCCAGGTTTTTAATAACTGGTTTGTATCGGGAGAGCCGAGTTCATAAAACAGACGGTTAAGGTTGATCCATGCAGATGAAAGTGCAGCGTTCCAATCAGCCTGATCTTTTTTGGAGGGTGAGATATTGATTGCATCAATATAAAGTGGGAATAAACCCTCAAGAACCTTTTCAATCGGTTTGTTAATATTAAAATAAGCCCAGGCTTTATTCCCGGCGGTCTTCAAGAATTCTAAGACATCTTTGCAACTATTATTAGAGTAATCACTGGCAAATATTTTCTTTACTTTAATAATATCTTTATCCCAAGGAAAATTACCTTTTTCAGTTTCAGAAAAACATATCAACTTACTGTTTGAAAAACCAGCCTCTACAAATCCGGCGTTTTCGAACTTATCTTGAACCTCTTTGGTTGTGGTTTCTCCAAAG
>CAYWMZ010000326.1:0-3530 GCA_964459485.1 uncultured Desulfocapsa sp.
CCCACAGCGTACTTTTCAAGTTTTTGCAGGGCCTGTAACAATTCAGCCCCATGCACACTTACCGGCAGGCCATCACGATCCGGATAGTAGGCACCATATTCGTTTTCTATCTCCGCCAGATAATCGCCAAGGTTCTGCCGACGGCTCAACACCATATCGAGGGCCAGCATCAATCCTATATAGGCATCTTTTTCCGGGGTATGCCCAATAATGGAAATTCCGTCAGACTCTTCAAAGTAGACCAGGGCCTCGCCGATCACTGGTTTAAACTCCTTAAAACCCACCGCAGGTTCAAAGATCTCTTCACCAAAAACAGTTGCCAGACGGTTAGCCAGATTTGAGGTGGCTACAGTCTTTGCCACCATCCCCTTCTTCCCCTTTACTTCGTGGAGAAAGTGATAGGCCATGGCCCCAAACTGATTCATACTGATCTCGACATTGCCATCGGTAAAGCGGATTCTATCACCATCGGGATCAATTATGGCACCGACCTTCAAGGACTCCTTACGATTTACCAGAGTATTCATAACTCCTGCCATATTGGCCGATGAGGGCTCAGGAGCTATCCCGTCAAAAGTGACATCGGAGCTGTCACGCAGCTGGATTAAACGCTCCGTATCTACATTATCAAAGAGGGAGGCGATATGGATTCTGCTAGCCCCATGTACCGAATCCACAACAACAACCACCTCGGTGTCTATGGCGAACTGCTTTACAATCGCATCATAGTCAAGCCCGTGGACAGTCCTGTTCCTGCGAAGCAGCTGTTTCCATAGATCGAGTGCCTGAAAGGGCTGCACATCATCTCGGTCAGCAGCAGAGCGTACAGGATGCTCCAAGTTCACCAGAGGGGAACTGCCGGCGGCCACAATTTCACGGGCCCGGCTGGTAATTCGCCCAGTCAGCTCAGCCGCAGCAGGCCCTGCGTCTGCCGCATTATACTTATAGCCCGCATATTCAAGGGGATTGTGGGATGGAGTCAGATTCACAGAGAAGGCAGCACCCAGTTCCAACACCGCCGCAGAGAGAACCCCAGTGGTACACTCACCTGCATAGTGAACTGCAAACCCGGCATTACGAAGCACCTCGGTTACGGCACCAGCCAGGATTTCACCGCCAAAACGGTTATCAAAGCCAAGGACACAGCCCCGTTTCTTTGCCTCTTCAAGAGTACTTACTCCAAGGAATTCCTGAAGCTCAGGCTCCGTCTCCAATGCGAGATAGAGATCCACAATGGCTGCAGTCACAAAGGAGATAGTGCGGACACAGAGGTCCTTACCTAACAGTCCGCGCCAGCCTGAAGTCCCGAATTTTACGGGTGTAACCGGAGCATTCTGATTACAGATAATCTCATCCATGATCAGCCCATAGACCTGATCGATGGACTGCTGCCACTCAGAACCCTCTTCCCGACGCAGGCTCACCAGTTCTTTTATCAGTGCAAAATAGTCACTCTCTGAATGCTTGCGCCCAATATGACACTTCTTATACAGTTCCTGAATCTTTGCAGCCTGTGACATAGCTTCTCCCTTCGGGCAGCACCAGCCCCGCTTAACATATGATATTACGTCTCATTTATTAGTATCTTAAATTCTCAATCAACTATCCTGAAAGAGAATATCACACTTCCCCGGCCTCTTCTACTCTTTCATACGAGAAAATCCGATTTCCTCTTCGCTAACACTTGACGAACAGACAGTTTTTTTTATATAATACATCAGATTTTTTTAATTTCATTTTTCAAGCCCTTCTAATGGGACGATTTTATTTTTTCAACCTATTCGAATGACCGGATACGTTACTTAATCAATTTTTTTTCAGTAGGAGAAATAACGATGGCCAAGAGTCACGATGAAGAATTAATTCTATGGTTTGACGATATCGGCATTGATGATGTCCCTCTGGTAGGTGGCAAAAATGCCTCTCTTGGTGAAATGTATCAGCATCTCACTGCAAAGGGTGTTGCTATTCCCCACGGTTTTGCCATCACTGCATACGCCTATCGCTACCTCTTAGAAGCGGCCGGAGTCGAGCAGGATATTCGTGACGTACTGGCTGATCTTGACATCGAAGACATGGCCAACCTGGCAGAACGTGGCGAGAAATGCCGAAACATCATTCGTAACGCCGATTTCCCCGATGATCTGCGTGATGCCATTATTGCAGCCTACAAGGTAATGGAAGGCAAGTATGGCGAGAACTGTGACGTTGCGGTACGCTCCTCTGCAACTGCTGAAGATCTCCCCGATGCCTCCTTTGCAGGACAGCAGGAAACCTATCTCAACATCCACGGCTACGAAAATATCATCGCCAACTGCCGGGACTGTTTTGCTTCACTGTTCACCAATCGTGCCATCTCCTATCGTCAGCATCAAGGTTTTGGTCAGTTTGATGTGTACCTCTCCATCACTGTACAGAAGATGGTTCGTTCCGATTCCGCTTCTTCCGGTGTCCTCTTCTCCATCGACACCGAGTCTGGTTTCGAAGATGCCGTCTTTATCACCGGTGCCTGGGGCCTTGGCGAGAACGTGGTTCAGGGTGCAGTAAATCCCGATGAGTACTACGTCTACAAACCCAAGCTCAAAGAGGGCAAACGCCCCATCGTTGGGAAAAAGGTCGGTTCCAAAGAGATCAAAATGATCTACGACAACGACCCTTCAACTCCAGAGCCTGTCCAGAATATCGATACCACCGAGGACGAGCGCAAGAATTACGTCATCACTGATGATGAGATCTTAAAACTTGCTAAATGGGCCTGTATCATTGAAGACCATTACGGTAAGGGTATGGATATCGAGTGGGCCAAAGATGGTGACGGGGTAAACGTTGGTACCGGGGAACTCTTTATCGTTCAGGCCCGTCCCGAGACTGTCCACTCCCAGGCCAATAAAGGCATGATGGAGACCTACAAACTCCAGGAAACCGGAAAGGTTCTGGTGGAAGGTCTGGCCGTTGGTGCCAAAATCGGCCAGGGTGTTGCCCACTGTATTAATGATGTAAAGGACATTGGAACCTTCAAGAAAGGTGAGGTTCTGGTCACCGATATGACCGATCCCGACTGGGAACCCATTATGAAGATTGCCGGGGCCATCGTCACCAACCGTGGCGGCAGAACCTGTCATGCGGCGATCATCTCCCGTGAGCTCGGTATCCCCTGTGTTATCGGAACCGGTGACGGTACTGACTACATTAAGACCGGCATGGAGATCACCGCATCTTCAGCGGAAGGCGAGACCGGTTTTGTCTACGATGGACTCCTTAAGTTTGAGATCGAACGAACTGATCTTGGCAATCTCCCTGAGACCAAGACCAAGATCATGATGAACCTTGCCATTCCGGAAAAAGCCTTTACCGAATGCCAGATTCCCAATGATGGCGTAGGCCTGGCCCGTGAGGAGTTTATTATTAACTCCCATATCGGCCTCCATCCTCTGGCATTGTACAACTACGAAGAGCTCAAGAAGTCTGACGATCCCGAGAAAAAACGTATCGTTGGCCTGATTGATGAGAAGACCGGTGCCTACGAGGAT
>CAYWMZ010000327.1:0-3525 GCA_964459485.1 uncultured Desulfocapsa sp.
CTATGTCCATTTCCATGCAAATTATGGAGAAGTGGCGGAATACGATCCACTGCTCGTGCAAATATCGATTCTGCACTTTTCCCATCCTCGAATTCGAACCATAATGACAAATATTTGCTGGCCTGGTCTTCCGGGAGCATATCGAAAATCCGTCTTACTCCCTCTGCTTCCTTCTTTTTATTTTCACTGGTTTCACTTTCGTATATTATTGTGTCACCTGCATCAATCTCACCAAGGTCGTGGATCAACAGCATCTTTATTACTTTTTGAATATCAATTTCCACATTTGAAAACTCTTTTAACGCCAGTGCTGCCAGGCAAACATGCCAACTATGCTCCGCAGAATTCTCATACCTCTTAAGGCCAACAGGACGTGTTTTCCGGTGCACATCTTTAAGCTTTTCTATCTCAACAATAAAATCCAAAGCTTTTTTTACTGATCCCATCTGTTCTTCCTTTCAGCATTAAATCTTTCTCTGCAATCCTTCAGCACTGTACCAATAATGAGAATATTATTCCCCCTGAAACGTAACCGCCTCTTTCCTCAAAAATCTTTTCGTTCCACTCCTGAAATCCTCAGTTGAAGCAACTAATCCGAAATAATCCGCCCCCAATTTGGCAGATTCATCAAGGGACATTTCCAGCCCCCTATGAACAGCATCCCAGGTAAGATTCGTGGCAATGGTTAGTGAAAATGCAACAGGAGGAATTACTGGAACTGAAAAATCAGTAGTGTAACAGCCGATGAAATAGAGACCGATTGCGGCAATAGTAAGACCCGGCAGGCATGCCCACGGTCATTGCATAAAAAAGAGTACCATACATACCGACACCTATCAGAAGTCCATCGGTGATCCAGTAAATTGGTTTTACAGTGGGCCGTGAAACAAAAAACAAGCCGGGAACACAGCAAAAACAAACCGCTGTGCTGCCAGCAGCATTGGAAGGACACCATCAAGCCCAAGAGCTTGACCAGCAAGAAATTAGCGTCCCAGAGTGCTACTACCAGGAGGGTAAGGGAGAAATTTTCACTGTACGTGGAACCAGATAATCACCTGAGGGGCAGAAAAGATAGATTTTTTCCACCGGACAACAACGACCTTCACTAGTGATGATTGGGCCGTTATCCATAAGTTGTGACACCCGTGCACTGTCCATGGTGGCAGACATGATCATTATTTTAAAATCATCACGCAGCTCCTGCCCATCGAGACAGAGGGCGAGTGCTAGTCGGAATTTATTGATCGTACGTAAAATTCAGGAAAAATCACCAGACCGATACCTTGAAGTTCCTGGTCATTCTAAATCAAACGCGTAAAAACTCCTTCAGTGACTACTTCAATTCGGGTTCTTGAACTGACCTTTTTATCAAGGCAAATGCGATAACCAATCAATCCTCCAAGGGTATCGCCTGCAAGCTCACCCATCCTCTTTGCAGCCATTCGTGCTGCAAGGCGTCTTGGTTCGAGCATGATGATTTTTTATTCTCTCAACTAAGGTTTGTCTATCAAAATTAATGGAGTAATAGTAGTTTTACAAGAACTTGCTTCTGCAGCAAGAATGACAGATTTTATGAATTGGCAATTCAGGTGACTTGTTAAGCATTATTTTATCTGATTACCACTAATCCTCAGCTTATCCACTTTTAGGAAGGAGCTGTTTCGGTGGTGATCAGATTATTTTATAATACCACTGCTTTCAGCTCTTCTCAATCTATTGGTACAAGACAAGGAGTAAGTTATGACAAGATTGTATTGTGTTATTGCCGTTTTGTTGATGTTAGCCGGAACAATTAGCTGTACGAACAAAGAACAGGTGTACGAAGGGCTGTATAACGCCTTTTCTTCAGTTGATGAAACACGCAGGACCGAAGACCCTTCCTATGATTCTGTTCAGGCAAGGGACAAAGATGATCCGAGTTATCAAGAATACAAAAGAGAGCGTGAACTGTTTCTTGATGAAAAGAATACACCAGATAAGAAGCAGACTGAAGTACCCGGGCAGTCGTCAGCCCCTGGTGCTGGCTCTTTGATAAATGAACCTGAACAGAACAGGCCGTAAGATTTAGAGAAGATAGGTGCGTATGAGGAAGCAAAAAAGGCGCTCAACTCAAAAATGAGTCAAACGCCTTAAATTGTGGTGGAATGGTCAAGTGAAAATGGGCGGGTTTTTTTATATTGAAGGTTCAATATCCTCTTTATGTAAAATAAATTTCTGCCACTGATTCACAAGGTATCCTAAATATTATCTATAGCCATTTTGACCAACTCTCTGATGACAAGCATTGAATTTACTCAACCATTTTTGATTTTGATTCATCCTTTTCCATGGAATATGGTACCCATAATAGCTTAGGTAAATATCTGAAATAAATCTGCCGATCCTACCATTTGCACCATAAAAAGGATGAACAAGAACAAACTGCTGATAAAATGTGACTACGCTTGAACAGGATCACTATCATTTTTACCTAAGCAGGAACAAACATCGTTTACGCCAGTTGTAAGATCATGTGGACTACGTCCTATAAATTTCTGATTAGGGCCAAAAAAGATACTTCCCTGACCAGAATCATTATAACTCGCTTGAACCAGATAGACTTGTTAAAGAAATTGATCAGGTAATCACTAAAATGGCTAAGCAGGTGAGATGAAACAGTATAGTTTTATTGTTCTTTTTCTGAAGTATCAGGAAGAGTAAGAATTACAACAATTGAGGTGGCGTTATTCAATTTTAATCGTTATGATTAAAACACAATCACCACATGGAGGTCAAAATGACACAAACGAAAACAAGAGTACTCACAGCACATGTACCCTTACCATTAGCCGAAAAAGTTGACATAATGGCATCTCGACTCGAACGCTCCCGTGGATGGATTATGAAACAAGCATTGTCCGCCTGGGTAGAGCAGGAAGAAGAACGCAACCGCCTAACCCGAGAGGCACTTTCCGATGTTGATACTGGAAATGTCGTTGACCACCAGGACGTCTTAGCGTGGGCAGAAAGCCTTGATAGTGACAACCCATTAGCAATGCCACGCCGATGAAACTGAAGTGGACAAGCAAAGCACTCTCTGACCTGGCAAGGTTGTATGAATTCCTGGCTCCGATAAATCAACAGGCGGCAGCACATGTTGTTAAGGCATTGACCGCAGCACCAACCACCCTATTGAGCAACCCAAGAATAGGAGAACAACTTTTTGAATTTGAACCTCGTGAGATACGCAGAATTATTGTAAACCAATATGAAATGCGCTATGAAATCCAGGAGGCAACTATCTATATGTTGCGGCTTTGGCACACACGGGAGGAAAGGTAGTTCCTAAAGGACAATTTATTCTTACCTTCGTATACATTTTCAAAACTACACGCATACTCTTTTCATATTTTACCTTACAATTCAAGTACATTACAAAACATAACAACTTCAACAAACGTTGAAGTATATCGTTATGATTATATATTAATTGGCTCTTTTGAAATTTGAGTGGGTAAATTAAAATCATCCCTTGTAGGCTCAAGC
>CAYWMZ010000328.1:0-3523 GCA_964459485.1 uncultured Desulfocapsa sp.
TCGTATCTGCCCAATCACTGAAGACCTGATTCATCCCATCCATGTACTGGACAAATTCAGGATGCTGAAAGATGGCCTGCTTAATAGCATCTTTTGCCACCTGCAGGCTGAAATATTTGTCACTCCGCTTGGCCTGTTGAAACAGTGTTGCCTGCAGGCCCGGTAACACATCCCAGTAACTTTGCAGGGCAAGGATATCAGAGGCAGGAATATCGCCCAATAAGTGAGCCTCAATGTCCTGTAAATCTTCAGCCTCTGAACTGTCAATGTAGCGGGGAATATTGAGATTGAATTCGTTTTTCTCGATATCTGCAAAGGATACTACTTTAGAATAGCCATGGATTTCAGTCTGGTTATTGAAGATATCGACAATCTGGTGAATATCCCGTGCGCGTAGACGGTTTTTATTGCCATCCTTCATAAAACCTTTCCCCGCATCCACCATAAAGATACCTTTACGGTTCTGGGAATTTTCTTTATCAACAACAATAATGCAGGCAGGGATGCCAGTACCATAGAACAGATTGGCTGGTAAACCGATGATACCTTTTAACAGACCATTGCGAATTAATGTTTCGCGAATGTCTGCCTCGGCATTGCCCCGAAAGAGAACCCCATGGGGTAAAATACAGGCACCTTTTCCCCGGCTTTTTAGCGATCGGATAATATGTAGCAAATAGGCATAGTCACCATTCTTTGCAGGTGGTACACCATACTCAAAACGGTTATACGGATCGTCTTCCGTCTGTACTCCCGTTGCCCAGCGTTTATCACTGAAAGGAGGATTGGCAACCACATAGTCAAAGGTTTTCAGATTACCTTGATCGGTCAAAAATAAGGGACTCGCCAGAGTGTTCCCCTGTTTGATTTCTGCCGTAGGGTTATCATGCAGGATCATATTCATACGTGCCAAACCACTGGTGGCACCATCTTTCTCCTGTCCATACAAGGTAACTCTGGTTTTGGCCTGATCGGTTACTTTCAGCAGCAACGACCCGGAACCACAGGTGGGATCATACACTGTTGTGGAGCTGGTGGTTTCGTCCACATCAATACCAATGATCTTTGCCATGATCCGGCTAACTTCAGCAGGGGTGTAAAACTGCCCTTTGGACTTACCACTTTCAGTGGCAAAATGACGCATAAGATATTCATAGGCATCACCCAGAATATCATCCCCTTCAGCACGATTTTTTCCAAAATCAAGGGCAGGGTTTTCAAAAATAGCAATCAGATTGGTGAGTTTTTCCACCATCTCTTTACCACTGCCCAGTTTTTCCGGATCATTAAAGTCCGGCATACTGGAGAGTTTGTTGGCATTTGCCAGCGGGCCGATGATCTTTTTATTAATATCATCACCGATGGTGGGCTGCCCCTTCAATGCCACCATATCCGCAAAACTTGTCCCATCCGGAATGGTTATGGGCGCATAAGGCTGGCCAGCATACTTGTCACTGACATATTTGATAAACAGCATTACCAGTACATAATCTTTGTATTGGCTTGCATCCATCCCACCGCGTAACTCGTCACAACTTGACCAGAGGGTTGAATAGAGTTCTGATTTTTTGATTGCCATATCTAGCTGTTGATCCTTTTTAAAGGTGTCATATTAGTCCTGCTCGCTACTCGTTTTCATTTGCCAGTCATCTGCAATCTGTTTCCAGTCAACAGTTCTTTCTTCTTTATTTATCCACACATCCCAACAAAATGCAGGGTCACTGGAATATGGTTGTTCTTCTTTTCTCAAATCATTCATTCGTACCAAAATCGGCAATTCTGCCGCCCAACCCAAAAGGATGGCACGTTGAGATGGTAAGGATGGTAATTCTCGTAAAAGACCACGTAAATTGTCTGGCACTAATCGATTGACCAGTTCCTGATCTTTATCATTACTGATACGATGCAGGAGGAAGCTGTTACATTGAGATAGTACAGTGGGAGATAGTTCAGATGGACGTTGTGAAGAAAGCAATAATCCTAAACCGAATTTCCTGCCTTCACGGGCAATTTTCTAAAAAACCTGGGTACATATCCCAGCTGCATTTTGATTCTCTGCATCTTCTTTATATATCGTTTGATAAAGGTGTGGGCTTCTTCTGCAACCAGTACTGTGGGGAGAGTTTTTTTGTTTTTGTCCAATTTTCTATAGCGTTGCAAGGCCTCAAACACCATGCGTGCAATTACAGCGGTGACAATATGAACAACTTCTGCAGGTACCAATGAAAGATCAATGACCGTGATCGAACTATCCTCTTGGTCAGAACCGATATATTTTGACAGCCAGTCTTCCAAAGTAATATCAGCCTGGTCTCCTATGATTTCTTTCATGCGAGTATCTGAAAGCATAGTTCAGTATTCTACTGATCAAAAAATCTAAAAACTGACTGACATTTTCTTGTTCTGACAATATTTCAAGGTGCTCTGGTAAATCTGTTCCACTAAAGGGAATGGGAACATCTTCACCTGGGCCATCTTGGTAAATAATGCCACCAAGTGTATCTAAGGCTTTTTTAATCTCATCAACAATAGACTTTATCTCTTCTTCATCAAAAGCGTGGTAATATTCTATTGCCTTACCAGCCTTCTGAAAATCATCAAACTTTGCGTCTAAGGCTGATGTGACTTGGGTATGAATTGTTCCAAGGCCACAGTCAGTGAAAAGTTCTTTTTAATCTCCAGGTCATTAGCAATTGCTTTCAAGGAATAACCAAATTTTGTTGCTTCAGTTTGAACTGTTCCAGTCCTGATCCCACCCTGAATTGAAATCAGCCTTGATGATAAATATCGACGAAGTACCAGCTTTTTTTCTTAATCTGTCTCTTCTTTTGTATACACTCGACCTACTTTAATCTCACGCAAAGCACGTCTAAGTGTCTTGCATTGCGAACCTGGACAGCTGTTAACTTTGACATGAATACACCTAAAAAAAGAGGGTACTGAGAGGAGAACTGACATCGAAGTCATTCCGTACCCCTAAGCGTACCCTCCTTTTCACACGGATGTCAATGGAATTGAACGGAACATACTGGAAACAAAAAACCCGCTAACCATTACTGGTTGCGGGTTAAATGTCCATCAATGGACTATGATGGATTAGTTAATGGTGCCGAAGGCGAGAATCGAACTCGCACGACCGTGGGCCACTGCCCCCTCAAGACAGCGTGTCTACCAGTTCCACCACTTCGGCACACAATTCTAAAACTTTTTATTCCTGGGCTTTGGGAGCCTCCGGGGCAGGTGCTGCATCTTTAGGGGCGGCTGAGGGCATTGGAATAACTGTCTCCCCTGCAGGTTTTGCCTGCTCTTTTACTACGTTAGTCTGCTGTACTTTACTCATCATAGTTCCGGTGCTTGAGGTCGATGAGAGATAGGCAAGACTCACAGATGTCATCATAAATACAATTGCAGATGCTGTTGTGATCTTATTTAGCAGGGGCACAGGCCCTTCCGATCCGAACAGTGACTGGCAACGGTGACGCCGGACATGCCCACGTTCAAACCGAACTGATCGGCCGTGAGG
>CAYWMZ010000329.1:0-3520 GCA_964459485.1 uncultured Desulfocapsa sp.
GCTGAAGTCACTACCGCCTCTCTTATTGAGAATGGTATGGCGCAAAAAGGCCTTCCGGTTAAAGTACTTGCTAATGGCGAAATCACCAAAGCCGTTACTGTCACTGTTGAGAAGATCAGTGCAGGAGCCAAAGCAAAAATTGAAGCTTCTGGTGGAAAGGTTGTAGAGGCTTGATTTAAGAAGGGTGCGACAAATATTTTAAGAAGCGAAGGGTTTTCCAGCTTCTGTATGGAAATAGATTATGAGTGGACCGCAGAACGTTGCAAAATCATCTGAATTAAAAAAGCGAATATTCTTTACCCTGGCAATGCTTGCGGTATATAGGATGGGTGTACAGGTACCCACTCCAGGGATAAACGGAGAGGCACTTGCTGCTTTTTTTCAAAAAAATGCTGGTACCTTGTTTGGCATGTTCAATATGTTTTCTGGTGGCGCTCTATCGAATTTCTCCATTTTTGCACTGGGGATAATGCCTTATATCTCTGCCTCCATTATTATTCAGCTGCTCACAGTAGTTATTCCCCAGCTTGAGTCGCTCAGTAAAGAAGGAGAAGCCGGACAGCGTAAGATAACGCAATATACCCGTTATGGGACTGTTGGGCTGAGTATTATCCAAGGTACATTTATTGCGACCGGGCTTCAGAGTATGGTTGGGCCGGGAGGAGAACCTATTGTTCTCAATCCTGGAACCCCTTTTATTTTGATGACCATGCTTACTCTCACTGCTGGAACCTCTTTTATTATGTGGCTTGGGGAGCAGATGACTGAGAGAGGCATTGGGAACGGGATATCTCTTATTATTTTCGCCGGTATTGTTGCTCGTGGGCCTAGTGCTCTTGTTAACTCATTTCAATTGATACAGGCCGGAGAAATCACTCTTTTCTTTGTACCCTTAATTATGGCCTTCATGGTCGGCGTAGTTGCTGTAATTGTATTCTTTGAAACGGCTCAGAGGCGTATACCCATCCAATACGCAAAACGGGTGGTCGGACGAAAGGTTTACGGTGGGCAGAGCTCACACCTGCCGCTGAAGATTAATATCTCCGGTGTTATTCCACCTATCTTTGCATCTTCAATTATGATGTTTCCGGCGACCATCGGCGGTTTTGTTCAGGTTGATTGGGTTCAAAAGGCCTCTGCTGCCATGGCCCCAGGGAGCCTCTATTACTACATACTCTATGTGGGTATGATCGTATTCTTTAGTTTCTTTTATACGGCCGTTACCTTCAAACCCGATGATGTTGCTGAGAATTTAAAGAAAAACGGAGGATTCGTTCCAGGAATTCGACCTGGACGAAAAACCGCTGACTTTATTGATAAAGTGCTTACCCGGCTCACTGTTGTTGGTGCAATTTATCTGAGCGTCGTTTGTGTTCTACCAACTATACTTATCTCTAAGTTCAACCTTCCTTTTTATTTTGGTGGAACTGCACTTTTGATTATCGTTGGTGTTGCCATAGATACTGTATCACAGGTACAGTCTCAGATGGTGATGATGAACTACGAAGGATTCATGAAACCTACGGCAAAAAAATAGGCGGTAGGAAGATATTCCATGGGTTGTGCAGGAAAACAACAAGCGTCAAAGCCAATTTTAATTAAAAGCTCAGATGAGATAAAACTCATGCAGGAGGCAAATCAGATTGTTGCCGAAGTGCTTTGTCTGATGCGTGATTCTGTTGAGCCGGGGATCTCCACATTTGAACTTGATCAAATGGCTGAGACTCTGTGCCGAAAAAGAAACTCTGTTCCAGCCTTTAAAGGTTATCACGGATTCCCTTCTAGCCTCTGTGTGTCAATTAATGAGGAAGTAGTGCATGGTATACCATCACGAAAACGGAAGCTAAAAAAAGGCGATATTCTCTCTATCGATTTTGGAGTGCAGTATAAGGGGTTTTTTGGTGATTCTGCCATTACTATTCCAATTGGAAAGGTAAAAAAGGAGATCCATGAGCTCTTAACAACTACTAATGAGTCATTGCATTGTGGTATTGAGAAGGTGATCATTGGGAATAGGATCAATGATATATCCAGGGCCGTTCAGCAGTGCGTTGAGGCCAAAGGTTTTTCCATCGTGAGGCAGTTCGTTGGTCATGGAATAGGATGTTCCCTCCATGAGGGGCCAGAAATCCCAAACTATGTCCAGGATGTCCAGACTCCAAGACTCATAGAGGGTATGGTCATTGCGATTGAACCCATGGTAAATGTTGGAACCCATAAAGTGCGTGTTCTTAGGGACGGATGGACAGTTATTACTAATGATAAAAAACCATCTGCTCATTTTGAGCATTCAGTAGCTGTAACTGCTGATGGACCACTTATTTTAAGTTCACGACATAAATTTTCGGGTCAATAGTAAAATAAGCCTTCTCTTTTTGATAAGGATAGTTTATTATTGCTCCTTTTTCTATCTGATTCTGTTCGTTTCAGGGGTGTATGTATGGCAAAAGAAGAAGCCATTGAAGTTGAAGGTACCATTGTTGAACCACTTCCCAATGCGATGTTTCGTGTTGAGCTAGACAATGGACATAAGGTTCTTGCACACATCTCCGGGAAGATGAGGATGCATTTTATTAAAATACTTCCGGGTGATCGAGTCACCATTGAGTTATCTCCCTATGACCTTACCAGGGGACGGGTAACATTCCGGGCCAAGAACAACAAAAAGAAAAAATAAGAGAGTCTTCCCATGAAAGTCAGATCATCTGTTAAAAAGATTTGTAGTGATTGCAAGGTATTTAAACGTAACGGTGTAGTTCGTGTCAGCTGTAAAGTGAAGAAACATAAACAGCGTCAGGGGTAGTATCCCATTTCGAGATAGACAATGCTTCAGTATTGTTATCCATTTTTTAAGGAGTAGGTATTTTGGCACGCATAGCGGGAGTAGATCTCCCAAAAAACAAACACATGGATCGTGCACTTACATACATCCATGGAATAGGACTGACCTCAGCTAGACAGATTTTGGACAAAGTCGATCTTCCATATACCATGAGCAGTGATGATCTTGGTGGTGAGGATGTAACTCGTATTCGTAAGATCATCGAATCTGAGTATACGGTTGAAGGAGACAGGCGTCGTGAAGTCTCCATGGATATCAAACGACTTACTGATCTTGGTTGTTATCGAGGTCGCCGTCATCGTATGGGACTTCCATGCAGAGGTCAAAAGACCAAAACGAATGCCAGAACAAAGAAAGGCCCACGTCGTGGTGCTGGCAGCCGTAAATAATATATTGATACAGGTGTAAAAAAATGGCTGGAGCAAAACGTGCCTCAAATAAGAAGAGAGTAAAGAAAAATATTCCCGAGGGAATAGTATTCATTTACTCCACTTTCAATAATACAATAGTCAGCATTTCTGATAAGCAGGGCAATGTAATTGCTTGGTGTTCATCTGGAGTTCTCGGTTTTAAAGGATCTCGTAAATCGACACCTTTTGCAGCCCAGAAGGCAATGGCTGAAGCTGCGGAAAAAGCTGCCGAACATGGTCTTCGTAAGATTGAAGTTCGTGTTAAGGG
>CAYWMZ010000330.1:0-3510 GCA_964459485.1 uncultured Desulfocapsa sp.
GCTGCAAGACCTAACTGCTGCACCTTTATGGTGGCACTTTTGGCCTGTTCCACGGCTTCAGCGGTGACCTTGCTGGCACGCTCGGTATTGGTGTTGACCTCGGCTATGGTGGCGGTCATCTCCTCGGCTGCCGAGGCCACCATATTCATGTTGGTGGTGGTCTCTTCTGTGGCTGCGGCAACGGAGTCCATATTGACACTCATTTCTTCGGCGGCTGTTGCCACAGAGTTTGACTGGTTCGAGACATTTTCTGCCCCCCCTGACATCAGCTCGGCAATGGCTGAGAGTTCGGTGGTGGCTGAAGAGATGGTCACAACTCCCTGCACCACTTCTTTAAACATAGTTTGCAGTTTATGTATAAAGTTGTTGAAATTGGTTGCGAGTTTCTGGAGCTCATCGTAGTTGGACTGTTTGTAGACCAGACACTTTGTACAGTCGTCAAGTTTACCACCGGTGATTTCTATGCAGCACGGAGCCTCTGACAGGGTACCACTCACCTCCCAGCAGATGTCATTCTTTCCAAAACTTTGGCAACTGGGGGTGTTGCAGTTCAAAACATCCGAGCAGATGGGACAGTCTACCTTGAGTCGCTGAGTCAGGTCTCCCTCCCCCTGAGACAACTCCTGGAGGTTGTCCACCACCACCTTGATGGGAGCCATCACCAGGCGTAGCATAAAGAGGGCCACGGCAACAATGAGAATACTACTCAGGATAACAATTATCGCAGAGAGGCGCTGCATGGCCGTCACGGGAGCCATGGCCTCACTCTCTTCAACCTTTGCCAGTAAGGCCCAGGTTATTCCACCGATCTCTACCGGGGTGTAGGCAACGAGCACCTGGTCATGGTTAAAGCCTATGTCTCGGATAATTCCACTCTGTCCGGCCAGGGCACTGGCACTGGATTTGCTGTTAACACTGCCCGTGTCCGGGTTGCTGAAGGAACTCTTTACGGTGTGGTTGGGGTCTTCCGTGGAGTCTGAGCGCATCAGCTTATCTGGGCCAACCAGATAGGTCTCTCCTGTCTTTCCCATGCCTTTGCGCTGTTGCATGATAGTGTTGATGGCATCGAGAGAGAGTTGTAGAGCGATGATCACCTCGGTGCCGCCGTCATGGAGTATGGGTTGGGCGATAAAGGCTGCCGGCTCATCGTCACTGGGTGCGTATGGAGCAAAGTCTGCAATCCCGTAGGATTTACTCTCCATGACCTGACGGACAAGTTTGCCCAGGTTGGAATCTTTATACTTACCATCCTTAAAGTTACTCTGATAGTCGGCCTCTTTGGTTGCGGTGTAGAAACAGTAGCCATCGGGGTTGATGAGAAAGAGATCATCGTAGCCATAGGCGTCGATATACTTTTGGTAAAATTCAACCCCCTTTTTATCTATAGGGCTGAAGGCCTCTGCTATATCGATCTCGGCGACTATGGCCCAGGTAAGATCGAGGATTTTGATGGGGGCTGCCACAGAGAGGACGGGATTGTTTTTGTAGTTCAGTGTAACATCGGCGCGGTTTTCACCGGCAAGGGCCCAGCGGACGGCCTCGGTATCCACCTTACCCGTATCTGGATTGGCAAATGAGGCTTTAACGTTGTGGGACTGGGGATCTAGAAAGGAGTCTGAACGCATTAGTTTATCGGGTCCCACAAGATACGTCTCACCACTCTTGCCGAGTCCGGCTCGTATCCCCATGATGTCGTTAATGTGGTCAATGGAGAGTTGTACAACCATAACACCCTGCATTTCGCCATCGATATAGATAGGGACACCCACAAAGGCCGCTGGATCACCGTTACTGGGAGCGTAGGGTTCAAAATCTACAATTGAGGTTTTTTGGCTTGCCACAGTTTTTCTCCACACCTTGGCAAGGCCTGAGTTCTTGTAGGGGCCAGAATCGAGATTGGTGCCAATATCCGCCTCTTTGGTAGCTGTGTACATCACATGACCATGTTTGGCGCAGATCATAAAGACATCGTGGTAACCGGTTTCTTTCTGGAAGGTGGTGATGTTCTTTCCAGCAGTAGCCCAGATTTGTTCATAATTTTTTGATTTTACGTTATAAGAATCTTTGGGGCCGATATTGTTCTCTTCGTGGTACTGTACCAGGGCTCGGTACAGGGAGTGGGCATCACTGCTCCTGGAAAACATCTCCATATCCAGGATGGATTTTTTGAAGTAGCTTTCAAGCATGGCGGTTTTCAATTCATGCTGGGCTTCAAGTTTTTGAAAGCCTTCTTCCCGTAGGGTATTTACCGTCTCCACGAGAACCCCCATATCTTCCTGGCGTTCTTTGAAAAAGTTTTCTATCTGCTGTTTTTTAATCTCTCGAACCCCGGCCAGTTTGTTAAAGCTTGATTCGGTTAGGGCCTTTTCAGAGCTTTTTGAGGAGATAAAACTGCTGACCAGCAGTGGCAGGAGGCCGATGAGCAAAAAAGCGGTGAGGAGTTTGATTCCAATACGTTTAAAGAGATGTAGAATGTTCATGGTGTCCCCTTGTACTTTGTGGTGGATGGCGTTCTGCCTTTGGCCATGCTGCTGTGTCCTTAAGCCTGTAGGAAATATGGGTTATTAGCCGTATTCTTCTCTATTTTTTGAATGACTTGTTCCAGATTATGAGTGTCGCTGTCGGTAAAAGTTATAAATCGTGGTTTCAGTATATAGCTTGAGATAATATTGGGAATACTGTGGTCTTTCAGGATAAGGATGATTTGAAAGTCTGAAAACATTTCGTGGCTCTCAAGCAGGTCTGTAAGTTCGGTATCTGTTGCCGCAAAGAGGATGAGTATGTCTCCACTGCGGGCTGCCAGGCTGTGGCCAGCCATATCCTTACACTCTACGGGCAGTAGGCGTAGCCTTTGCAGACTTCTTCTACTGTGCAGCAGCTCCAGAAACTGTTCGGTCTCCGCAGAGGGAGTGTTTTCATAGAAAAAAAGATTCATGGTCTTGGCCCTTGGTGGGTGTTGAGCATGCTGCTGGGTCACAGCATGGTACTATTCACAATAGAGCAACTCTTGTGCCAAGTGAGAGATTAAAAGTGTGCTCTTGTCTGTGACTGTAAAATCGGTATGATAAAGGGAATGCTTTACAAGGGGGGGAGGGCCTGGCTGTCTACAAAGGTGGAAAGTGTCTATTTTTGTGGACACTTCTGGATGGTGTACTTCTCCAGTAGTTGATAAACTCTGGCTCTGGAAAGGCCGGATATCTTACAGGCCCCGGGTATGTTTTGCTCACAGAGCTGCATAAGGGTTTTGACATACTGACATTCTGATTGCTGTTTGAATTCTTTCCAGGTGGGGAGGGCGGCTGTTTCTTTGTTCCGGGATTGTTGGTTACCCTGTACGGTGGCACGGGCCAGGTGGATACGAAGCTTCTGGGGCAGATGGATGGCATAGAGGGTTGGGGCATTGGAGTTTTGTGCAAAAACCTGTTCTGCCACCTGGTACAGCTCCCGGACGTTCCCGGGCCAACTGTGCTGTTTGAGGGCATCGATGAGATCGGGTGCAATTCCTTTGGT
>CAYWMZ010000331.1:0-3480 GCA_964459485.1 uncultured Desulfocapsa sp.
AGCCAGCATAGCTGGGAGTTGAGGCACCCAGCACATACTTACCCTCGGGGATCTTGCCCTCCAGGATCGCCTTTTTGCGGATCTGTGGTACATCGTCTCCGATGGTCTCCGAGAGACAGGTGGTGTGAACTGCAATCACCGTGGGCTCGTAGACGTTGAAGATATTATTGATTGCCTGCAACAGGTTGGACTGGCCACCAAACACCGAGGCACCCTCGGTAAAGGAACTGGTGGATGCCGAAATGGGTTCCTTGTAATGACGGGTCAGGGTGGATCTATGGTAGGCACAGCAGCCCTGAGAGCCATGGCTGTGCGGTAGACATCCGTGGATGCCCAGCGCCGCATACATGGCACCGATTGGCTGACAGGTCTTGGCCGGATTGATCATCAGGGCCTTGCGCTCTGTCACTTCTTTTGGAGTATGACGTAATAACATTGATTATACCTCTGGTTACTGATTGGGGTGCAGCGGACAGACTTACTGTCCCCTGACTTCTGGCTTCTGCTGTCTGTTACTCCCAGACGTAGGCCGCTGTGAGCTCGGGATTTTCCTGCCAGGGTGCCTTGAGATAATTCCACACCTTGGATGAGGTGAGTCTGTCGATCTCCTCGTAGAAGTTCACCGCACCTTTAAATCCTGCATAGGGGCCTCCGGAGTCATAGCTGTGGAGCTGTTTCATTGGGATACCCAGCTTCATAATGGAGAACTTCTCCTTGATCCCGGCACAGAAGATATCCGGCTTCATTAACTCCACCAGCTTCTCCGCCTCATACTGGTTGAGATCATCGATGATCAGGGTATCTTTATCCATATCGGGGATAAGCCCCTCATAGGTTTTAAAGTCCAGGCCATCTGCTGTGAGAGCCGCCATTTCTTCCTCGCTCTTGCGGGGCTTGTAGCGGGTCTCATCGGGTTTAACGGTGAGCTCTTCGATGTTACGACTGTCGGCATCGAGTTTTAAGGGCAGCACCTGCCGTCCCTCGTAATCATCCCTATGGGCAAACTCGTAACCAGCAGAAATCACCTTCATTCCCATCTCAGAGAAGAGCCCCTGGTAATGATGGGCCCGAGAGGCGCCCACAAAGAGCATGGCGGTTTTGCCATTGGTACGAGTGCGCACTTCTTTCGCCGCCTTCTCCACATCGGGCATCTCTTCGGCAATCACCTCTTCAACCTTGGCAATCAACCCCTTGTCATCGAAGTATTTTGCGATCTTACGCAAGGATTTTGCGGTGGACTCGGCTCCGATAAAGTTTACCTTGATCCAGGGAATGCCGTATTTGGTCTCCAACATATCGGCCACATAGTTGATGGAGCGGTGGCACATTACTGCGTTCAGATCTGCGGTGTGAGCCGAGGCAAACTGGTCGTAGGTTGAGTTTCCAGAAAAGGTTGAGATACAGGTAATACCACACTTCTTAAAGATTCGATCGATCTCAAAACCATCTCCTCCGATATTATACTCACCGAGAAGATTGATCTTAAACTCACCCTCTTTGACCTCATCGTTCTCACCCACTAGATGCCTAAACACCTGATTGTTGGCAATATGATGGCCGGCCGACTGGCTGACCCCCTTATAGCCCTCACAGGAGAAGGCAAAGACGTTACAGTCGCCAAGCCTCTTCTTCATCTGGGAGGCCACGGTGTGGATATCATCGCCGATCAGACCCACCGGACAGGTGGCAAAGATGGCAATTGATTTAGGATGAAAGATGTCGTAGGCCTCCTGGATGGCTGCCTCCAATTTTTTCTCACCACCAAAGATGATATCCTTCTCCTCCATGTCGGTGGAGAAGGCGTAGGGCATGTAATTCTCCCCATTCTCTCCGGCATCGGTCTGATTACGGCGGGTCAGCCAGGCGTAGAAACTACACCCGATGGGGCCATGGACCAGATTGACAATATCACGGGTGGGCCCCATGATAACGCCCTTGCAACCGGCATAGGTACAGCCGCGCATGGTGATAATCCCGGGAATGGTTCGTACATTTGCCGAGATCTCAGGGGTTCCGTTCTCCTGGGCCTCATTTATCATTATCTGCTTGGCGCGTTTTCTGGCGACCTTGGGCGGATATTTGGCGATCAGTTTTGCCTTGATATCCACCGGATCCCATTGCACCAGCTTCTCTTTTGTTGCACTCATATATTTCTCCCTCACACTATGGCGGTGTTGCCGGTTTCGCCGGTTCTGACCCGAATTGCATCGGGAACCGGTAGTACAAAGATCTTGCCATCGCCCGGTTTCCCGGTCTGATTGACTTTGATAAGGGCCTTCACCACGTCATCCACCTGGTCATCCTCTGTGACCACAGTGACCATCCGTTTGGGATAGAGCTTGCCCTTCTCACCAAGCAGGGCTGCAGCCTCTTCATAGCCATTTTCAGCACCTTCCAGGATATCAGAGTTGATAAATCCTAAGCCCCGGCCCTGGGCCTCATGGGCAAAGAAAGCATCTACTCCGGCCTCGGTGAGAGCAAGCTTGGTCTTATTCATCATATTGATGCGTACCACAGCAATCACCTCTTTCATGCCGAGCCTCCTTCCGATGCGCCCATGGTATCCTGTACCCCTGAGCTTATGGTGTAAGATTCGCTCACATCACTGACAAAGATCTTACCATCGCCAAAGGCACCCTTGGTCTCGGTACGGGCGGTCTTCATAATGGTTTCAATGACAAAGTCCTTGTCTGCGGCATTGATCACACTCATAAGCATGGTCTTGGGGATCTCATCATAGGTCACCTCACCAATCTTGATACCACGCTGTTTACCACGCCCGGCCACGGAGTACTTGGTCACCGCGGGAAAACCCGCATCCATAAGCGAGGCCAATACCGCATCGGACTTCTCTGGCCTGACAATTGCACGAATCATAATCATCATATCTACTCTCCATTCTTATCTTTATTATATTAAGTAATTATATTTTCACATGTACCACTGAAGCCATTAATTCATCAGGCCAAATTCCATGAGCAACGACTCCAACTCCTCAATTTCCATGGGAGTGGGAATCACAAACTTGTCGTTCTCATCGATAGCTTTGGCCAGGGCCCGATACTCATCGGCCTGCTCTACTTTGGGATCCCAGGCGATGACTGTCTGGCGATGGATCTCTGCCCGCTGCACATCGTTATGACGAGGCACAAAGTGGATCATATGGGTACCCAACTTCTCGGCAAACTGCTCAATCATCTGCTGCTCATTGTCCACCATGCGTGAGTTACAGATCAGGCCACCCAAGCGTACCGATCCGGTCTGGGCAAACTTGGCGATACCCTTACTGATATTATTGGCAGCATACATGGCCATCATCTCACCTGAGACCACGATGTAGATCTCTTCTGCCTTGCCATCGCGGATGGGCATTGCAAAGCCACCGCAAACCACATCACCCAAGACATCATAGAAGGCGTAATCGAGACCTACCTCTTCCTCATAGGCACCTAAAGATTCAAGCATATTAATAGAGGTGAT
>CAYWMZ010000332.1:0-3475 GCA_964459485.1 uncultured Desulfocapsa sp.
CTCTGTGGCCCAGACCATTCCCCTGGTCAAGGCCCTGGTGGTGACCACTCCGCAGAAGGTGGCCCTGGCTGACGTTCGTAAATCATTGAACTTCTGCAAGACCGTTGAGATGGAAGTCGTTGGTGTTATTGAGAATATGTCCGGTTTTGTCTGTCCCGAATGTAACACTACGGTGGAAATCTTTAAGACTGGTGGCGGTGAAGATCTTGCCCGTGAATTTGACCTGCCCTTCCTTGGCGCAGTCCCCATGGATCCCAAGGTGGTTATTGGCGGTGATGATGGTGTTCCTTACCTCAGCTCCGATGCCAAGAGTCCTGCCACCGAGGCATTTGCCAAGGTCATTGATGCCGTGGAAATACGTATGCCTCCTGTTGCCGCATCGGTATCGCTTTCCATGGCCAGTAGTGATTCCAGTTCGTCGGACTGCGGTTGTGGCAGCGGTGGGTGTGATCCCGATAAATGTGACTGTTAATTCCCTTTAGATGGGTTGGAAGTGTACGGGCCTGCCTGCTACTCTTCCAACCCCTTTCTTCTCTTTAGCTTATCACTCAATTCCTATGTTCCTAAAACAACTTACCGTTGGATCCATGGGCGTCTGCTGCTATATCGTGGGCTGCTCTAAGACCTCACTCTGTGCTGTTATTGATCCCGGCGGGGATGAGGATAAGATCCTCCAGGAAGTAAAAGACTCCGGGCTCACCATCGACGTAATCATTGCCACCCATGGCCATCCCGATCACGTCTGCGGGAACAGGATACTTAAAGAGGCCAGTGGTGCTGATATTATTATGCACGAGGCCGATGCCGAATTTTTTGCCCGCCCTGAGGTGGAAAAATACTTTTCAATGTTGGGTCTTGAGGCCTCTCCTCCTGTGGATAAAACCGTTAAAGATGGTGATATTATCACGGTGGGTGAGGAGAAGATGCAGGTTATTCACACCCCTGGGCACACTCCTGGCGGGATCTGTCTCTACTGCGCCCCCGATCTGATCACCGGGGATTCCCTCTTTGTCGGTGCCATTGGTCGTACCGATTTTCCCGGCGGTTCCCATGAGGAGCTGATCTCGGGGATCAAGAGCAAACTGCTCAGCCTTCCGCCCGAAACTGTTGTCTGGCCGGGCCATGGTTATGGTGGCTCTAGATCCACCATTGCAGATGAGGCACGTTCCAATCCCTATCTGACCTGATTCCCTTTTTTCCTTAACCACCACTACGATATGCGTGAAATTGTCCTAGGAACAGCGGGCCATGTTGACCATGGTAAAACCAGTTTTATCCGAGCCCTCACCGGCATTGAGACCGACAGGCTCAAAGAGGAGAAGAAACGTGGTATCACCATAGAACTCGGCTTTGCCTACCTGGATCTCCCCTGCGGACATCGTTTAGGCATTGTGGATGTTCCGGGACATGAAAAGTTTGTCAAGAATATGGTGGCCGGAGTTTCCGGTATGGATCTGGTAGCCTTTATTATTGCCGCCGATGAGGGCATCATGCCCCAGACCCAGGAACATTTTGAAATTTGTCGTCTCCTGGGGGTGAAGCAGGGCATCATCGTCATCACCAAGAAGGATATGGTGGATGAGGAGTGGCTGGAGATGGTTACCGAAGAGGTGCGGGAGTATTGTGAGGACAGTTTTCTTGAAGATGCGCCCCTGGTTCACGTTTCATCCATCACTGGTGATGGGATTGATGAGGTGCGTGCGCTCCTCGATTCCTTTGTCGCTAAGCAGCAGTTTAAAGAGGTGCATGGGCCTTTTCGTCTTCCCGTTGACCGCATCTTTGCCATAAAAGGTTTTGGTGCTGTGGTTACCGGAACCTCAATGTCCGGCCGGGTAGCTATTGGCGAAGAGCTCTGTTTTTATCCCCAGGATATGGTGGCCAAGGTTCGAGGAATTCAGGTACACTCTAAAGATGTTGAGACCGTTGAGGCCGGGCATCGAACTGCCATTAACCTTCAAGGGGTGGATACCGCTGCGATCTCCAGGGGGATGGTGGCTGCAACTCCTGGCAGTCTGCTGCCCGGTTATATGCTGGATTGTGATTTTCTGTATCTGGCCTCCAATGCCAAGGCCTTGAAACATCGGGCCAGGGTCAGGGTACATCTTGGAACTGCTGAGATTATGGGAAGGGTCTCACTACTTGATCGTGATCTATTGCAACCTGGTGAGAGTGTCGGGGTTCAGATACTCCTGGAAGAGCCAGTTGCCGTGTGGCCGGGAGATCATTATGTGGTGCGTTCCTATTCTCCTGTGGCCACCATCGGTGGTGGTGAGGTTCTTGGCAATATGCCGCCCCGTAAACGTAAGCGTCTCACTGAACGGGACCGGGACAAGAACAGGGTGACCTTTGAGATCCTTCAGGCCGGGAATGTAGAGGCAAAAACCCTGCTCTTTTTAGAGGAGCGCAACACCCGGGGGCTTACCTTCGATGAGCTGGCAGTACGCCTTGGTACCTTTGGCAAGCAGCTAAAAAAAATGATCACCGGCCCCCTGTCCTCCAGAAAAATAGTTGTGGTTGATTCCTCAAGCCAGCGGTATCTTGCCAAAAGTGTCAGTGATAATGTGGAACAGGTCTTGCTGAACACCCTGGAAAAGTATCACAAAGATAACCCCCTGCAAATAGGTCTCTCCAAAGAAGAGCTGCGCTCCGGGCTTGGCCGCAATGTGGACAGCAAGGTGTTTCACTTCTGCCTGAGCGAGCTTCATAAAAGGGATCTTGTGGTTCAGGAGGAGTCGGCGATACGTCTGGCCTCCCATGAGGTGGCTCTTCAGGCCGATGAAAAGAAATTGCAAGAGGATCTTGAGAACTGGTATGCAACCAAGGGCTTGGCTACTGCTACCATGAAAGAGAGTATGGAACGGTTCAGTGACTATCCTGCCGCACTGGTGAAAGAGGTGTTTGCTCTACTGCTTCGTGAAGAGAAGCTGGTAAAGGTGAGTGAAATTCTCTACTACGACGCCAAAGCCATTGCAGATTTACAGCAGAAGGTTAGTAATTTCATGGAACAGGAGGGAGAGATTGATGCCCCCCGTTTTAAGAACCTCACCGGATTGACCCGCAAATTTTCAATTCCCTTACTGGAATATTTTGATCGAATCAAGCTTACTATTCGCATAGGTGATAAGCGTATTCTCAGGAAACAGAGTTAAGTAATTCGGTAACTATTCAGAGCACCTCATCTTCGTCCATTCTGGCCTTCTCGAGTACTACTAATACGCTTCAAAGCCCAGAGTGACCGAATCTAAGGCACTCTGAACAGTCACATTCAGTGCTTTTTTAGGTTTCCAGTGATTAGGCTGAATGCTTAAGTGATTCGTAGTCTTTCTCCGGCCAGTGTCCGCAGGCCAGCGTGTATTCCGTTTTATTTCAAACAAAAAAAAACCTGCCTGAAATATCGTAAGAGATATTCCAGGCAGGCCTGTTTAGACAGTCTTAAAGCTACCTTCCAAAATTGATCTTCTTAAAGAATATCTCA
>CAYWMZ010000333.1:0-3472 GCA_964459485.1 uncultured Desulfocapsa sp.
CTGTCACCGCCCTTACAAATTGCATCATAAAGTTAGGAAAGATACCGAGGAGCACGGATATGCTGCATGCAATCACAATGGGGATCAGCATGGATAGCGGTGCTTCCTGAATACCTTGGTATGTTTCACCTTCTGGGCGTTTTCCAAAGAACGCCTTGAAGGTAATCGGGGCAAAATACCCGACGTTAAGCATAGTGGAGGCAATCAGAATAAGGAGTATACCCATCTGATTCGCCTGAATAGAACCAATCAACAGATTCCATTTTGTGACAAATCCACCAACCGGCGGAGCACCGATCATGGAAAGTGAAGCAATAAAGAAGCAGGCGAAGGTAATGGGCATACTTTTGCCTAGGCCTCCCATTTCAGATAAGTCTTTCTTGTGATGGGCAATCATGATTGCACCGGCACAGAAGAAGAGGGTGATCTTGGAGAAGGCGTGGTTCACGATGTGAATCAGTCCACCATCAATTCCTGCAGGGGTGAGTAGGGCAACACCTAAAATAATATAGGAGAGCTGAGAGATGGTGGAGTAAGCCAGACGTTCCTTGAGATTGTTCTTCGAGAGCGCCAGCACTGAAGCTGCAAGCACCGTGAATCCGACAAAGTATGCAGTTGGAATCCCAAGGTTTAAGGCGTGCATGGTATTGACTCCGAACACATAAAGCATGGTTCGAGTGGTACAGAACACACCAACCTTAACAACGGCAACCGCATGGAGCAGAGCAGATACAGGAGTTGGGGCAACCATTGCACCAGGCAGCCAGTGATGGAAGGGCATCACACCATTCTTGGCAAAGCCGAAGAGGCAGAAGATATAGAGCATGATCACCATCCAGTCTTTGATATTCCCGGAAGAGAGACCTGCTGTAAAGAGACCGGTTGAGATGTTGGTTGGAAAATCAAGGGTTCCTGTGAGCACATAGATAAGGATGAGTGCAGGCAGCAGGAACATCTTGGCAGTGGTGGTCAGGTAGACGATGTATTTCTGAGCACCAGCATAACCCTCCTTATCCTGTGCATGGGCAACCAGAGGATAGGTGCATACCGAAACCACCTCATAGAAGAGATACATGGTGAAGAGGTTATCGGAGAATGCTACACCAATTGCACCAAAGATTGCCAGAGCAAAACAGGCATTAAATCGGGTTTGGGCATGTTCCTGGTGGGCTCGCATATAGCCAAGCGAGTAGAAGACAGCGATGGTCCACAGAGAGGAGGCGACCAGGGCAAAGATCATTGACATGCCATCTGCACGAAGGGTTACCGTAAGACCGGGCAAAATGGTAAACATATGATACACAAGAACCTTGCCTTCGAGAACTGCCGGGGTCATTGAGGCCACAAGCAGCAGCAGGATAACAGATGCCGCAGATGAAACGCCCTCACGAACGTTCTCATTTTTCCCGACAAACATGACTCCTAAGGTGCCAATAAGCGGGACTAGGAGAGCGATGAGAAGTTTTACGGAACTTACCGTTTGTATTTCCATGACAGAGCTTCCTCTTTCCTAACCGTTAAGGTCGACGATATCTTCAGTGTCGACTGATTTGTAATTTCGATATACTGCAATGGTGATACTAAGACCAATGGCAGCTTCAGCGGCGGCAATGGCCATGATAAACAGAGTGAAGATCTGTCCCACGGTGGGGTCAGGGGCGGTGAACCTGTTGAATGCCATAAAATTGATTGATGATGCTGCCAGAATCAGTTCAGAAGCGATAAGCATCCCAACTAGAGTACGCCTGGTAACAAGCCCGTATATCCCCATTCCAAAGAGGACGGCACCCAGGATAAGATATGTGTTCAGGTTGTTGTGTAGATTGAGAATCGACATTTATTTACTCCTTCCGTGACGGGCAATGACCAGCGATCCTAGAATGGCAATCAGCAGGACTATGGATACCAGTTCAAAGACCATGGAGTAGCTGGTGAGTAGCTGAACCCCTATGGCTTTGACTTCGCCCATATTAGTCTTTGGCAGGACCGTAAAACTGCTTTTGACAGCAAGCCCTATCAGGCCAAAGGTCGTTAGACCAGCTGTGACCAGGCCCAGAGGGCCACTGAGTGGCCCTGCCGGGCCATTCTTTTTACTCTCTTCAGGGGCCGCAAGCATTATGGCAAAGGCTATGGTGACACAAACAGCACCAACATAGATAAGCATTTGCATCATGGCTACAAAAGGCGAGTTCAGGAAGTAGTACATGGCGGCCACTCCGACAAAACAGAGGGCAAGGCCGGTTACCGCACGAACAAGGCGTTCGGCACTACAGGCAATAATTCCACCGATAAGAGTTGCCGCCAGCATGATCAGAAAGACCACTCCGGCGAGGGCATCGGCATAGCCTGCGAATCCATCGGCGGTAAAAAAACCGAGAATACCTGAGGCATCAGTTGGGTTCATGAGTTTCTCTCCTTCAATCTGTTAAGAAGGTCGAAATGAAAATCTTCCTTACGACTTGAAGCAAGATTATATTCTTTTGAAAAAGTGATGGCACCAAAGTTACAGCTCTCCACACACTGGCCACAGAGGGAGCAGGTGGTAAAGTTTAAGTCGTACTTGGTGAGTACCTTCTTCTTCTTGGTCTTCATCTCACCTTTTACTTCTACCTCATACTCAACAGACTTTGAGGCAAGGCTGATACATCCAGAGGGACAGCCACGCTGACACATGCCGCAGGCGACGCAGTTGGGATTTCCTTCTTCATCTTCAATGAGCTCGATATGGCCGCGAAAACGGTCGCTCATCTTGATGGTTTCCATGGGGTAGGAGACCGTAACCACAGGTTTGAAGAATTCCTTAAACGTGATTCCAAGGCCGATGGCCAGGGATCTCAGTCCGAGAAATATTTCACTAAAATAGGCACCCATATTAAAATACCTTCAGTAATCCGGCTGTAAGCAGCAGGTTAAATAGTGAGATCGGAATCAATATCTTCCAGCTCAGATTGAGCAGTCCATATATTGTGGTCCTTGGAAAGGTCCAACGAATCCAGATAAAGGAAAAAATAAGGAGATAAATTTTCAGCAAGAACCACCAGACGCCTGGAAAGAGTCCCAGGGGACAATCCCAACCACCAAGAAAGAGGATGGTGATAAGGCTGGCACCAATAACGATATTGGCATACTCACCCATAAAGAAGAGTCCAAATCCCATGGAGCCGTACTCTGTATGAAAACCGGCAACCAGCTCACTCTCTGCTTCACCTAAATCAAATGGAGCACGGTTGGTCTCGGCCAGTGAACAGATAAAAAAGATAAGGAAGGAGATGGGCATCAGGGGACTGCTCAGCGATGGGATAATATTCCAGTGCAAGATTCCCCCAGATTGCGCAGCGACAATTCCCTTTAGATCCATGGTACCTGTCATCATTACTATGGTGATAACGGTGATCAGCATAGGGACTTCATACGAAATATTCTGTGAAACAGCTCGAACAGCGGCCATAACTCCATACTTGTTACGCGATCC
>CAYWMZ010000334.1:0-3471 GCA_964459485.1 uncultured Desulfocapsa sp.
GCTGTTGCAGTTGCCGGTGCAGCCCCTGTTGAGGGAGCTGCTGAAGAGCAGACAGAATTTGATGTAATCCTTGCCACTGTTGGTGATGCAAAGATTAAAGTCATCAAAGAAGTTCGTGCCATCACCTCCCTTGGACTGAAAGAGGCCAAAGGGCTTGTTGAGGGTGCACCTACTCCACTTAAAGAAGGTATTACCAAAGAAGAGGCCGAGGAAATCAAGGCCCAGATCGAAGGTGTTGGTGCAACCGTCGAGATTAAGTAATACCTGCTCCAGAGACGGTTTCGGGCCTAGGCTCGGAACCACTGTGAACACAATACGCTACACGGCTTCTGGCCGTGTAGCGTATAGTAGTTTATGGGAAATAGTTGTGTTTATAGTTGAAAACATCGAAATATCAGTCAGATATGCTTATGTTTCGGTCCTTTGTTATTGAGCCAGATTCTAACATACCCCCGTGTATTGCTATGAAAATGTACGCTATAAAAGACTGCCCTGTTCGAATCAACCGTCATCTTGTTTACCAATATACAAGCCTTTTTTCCCTTCAGTACCCGCAGTACCATACCTTTTAAATTTCCTGGCTCAGCAGTAGATACTGCCAAGTCGTTTAATCCCTTATTCAGGCACAGGTCTGTGTACGGGCATACAACCAGCTGTTAAAGGCATCTCCGAGGTTAATTATGGAAAGAGTTAGAAAAAATTATGCCAAGGCTCCACTGATCATGGAGCCCCCACATCTTATTTCCATGCAGAGGATTTCCTATGAGAAATTTCTGCAAATAGACGTGGACCCCAATGAACGTGAAGACTCTGGTCTTCAGGCAATATTCAAAAACGTCTTTCCAATCAATGACTTCAATGGCCACTGTTCCTTGGAGTTTGTCAGCTACTCCTTTGGAAAGCCTAAATACACAATCGCCGAGTGTCAGCAGCGTGGAATGACCTTTGATATTCCCGTCAAGATTACTGTTCGTCTGATCACCTTTGACGTGGATGAAGAGACCGAGGTTCAGACTATCCGTGACATTAAGGAACAGGAAGTATTTCTTGGAGCTCTTCCTATAATGACCGGAGACGGTGTCTTTGTCATAAATGGTACAGAACGTGCCATTGTCTCCCAGTTACAACGTTCTCCCGGACTCTTCTTTACCCACGATAACGGAAAGAAACACTCCAGTGGCAAGTTGCTCTACTCCGCTCGCATTATTCCGGTGCGTGGTTCATGGATTGACCTTGAGTTTGACATCAAGGATATCCTCCATGTACGAATTGACAGGCGTCGTAAGTTCCCTGTGACTACGCTGCTGAAGGCCTTGGATTTTGATACCGAAGAGGGGGAAGAAGCTAAATATAACTCAGAGAAGCTGCTTCGTAAGTTTTACCCGACCTTGAAGGTCAAAAATGAAAAGGAAAATTACTACATCGAGTTTAATCCCGAGTATGTGCAGGGCCAGCGCCTTGAATTTGATCTTGTGGACCCTGGAACGGGCGACGTCCTCGGAAAAGCTGGGAAGAAACTTGGAAAGGCTCTCTGTAAACGGCTGGTAAAGGCCAATGTGGAATTCTTGAAGATTTCCCTTGAAAATCTTTTGGGAAAGCATCTGGTAACGGATCTGATAGACCAAAAGACCGGCGAATTACTGGCGTCTGGTAATGCTGAACTTACTGAGACCATGCTCGAATCTTTTACCGAAGCTGGTCTTAATGAATTTGAAATACTCTACATTGATGGTATCACCTACAGCGAAGCATTTTCTAAGACATTGTCATTGGATAAGGTTCAGACTGCAGAGGATGCGATCCTTGAAATTTATCGAAGATTACGTCCTTCAAGTCCTCCAACAATTGAAGTTGCCCAGACCTTTTTCAATAATCTTTTCTTTAATAAAGACCTCTATGATCTGTCTGAGGTTGGTCGCTATAAGATAAATGCTCGCCTTGGACTACACACCGATATAGATCATCGTGCTCTCACCAAGGATGATATTATTGAGTCCGTACTCTTTCTGGTTCGCCTTAAAGACAGCCAGGGCGATGTAGATGATATTGATCATTTAGGAAATCGTCGGGTGCGTACCGTTGGTGAACTGGTTGAAAATCAGTACCGTATGGGCTTGATTCGGATGGAGCGTGCCATCAAGGAGCGTATGACACTCCAGGAAGTTGAGACCATGATGCCTCACGATCTGGTCAATCCCAAACCAATCTCCGCTGCTATTAAAGAGTTTTTTGGAACTTCTCAGCTTTCTCAGTTCATGGATCAGACCAATCCGCTTTCTGAGGTTACCCACAAGAGACGTCTTTCTGCTCTTGGACCAGGTGGTCTTTCCCGTGAACGTGCCGGTTTTGAGGTACGAGATGTTCATCCCACTCACTATGGTCGTATTTGTCCTGTTGAGACACCTGAGGGGCCAAATATTGGACTTATCGTTTCCTTGGCAACCTATGCCAGGATCAATCCCTATGGTTTTATTGAGACCCCGTATCGTAAGGTTGAAAATAGGATCGTTCTTGATGAGGTAAAATACCTTAGTGCCCTTCAGGAACAGAAGCAACTCATTGCCCCCGCAGCCATCCAGCTTGATGACAACGGTAAAATCGAAGTTGATAGCCTGATAGTTCGTGAGGAGGGTGAGGTTATTACGGTAAATGCCGATCAGGTCAGCTACATGGATATCGCTCCTAACCAGCTGGTCAGTGTTGCCGCATCTCTTATTCCATTCCTTGAAAATGATGATGCTAACAGGGCCTTGATGGGCTCCAATATGCAACGTCAGGCGGTTCCACTTATGATCACCGCTGCTCCCCTGGTGGGAACTGGTATGGAACGCTACGTTGCCCGTGATTCTGGTGCCTGTCTCCTTGCTGGAGATACAGGAGTTGTAGAGGAAATCGATTCTAACCGTATCGTTGTCCGTTACGACCAGCATGGTGTAGATGGCTTTGATACAGGAGTCGGTGTCTACAGGCTTTCAAAATATAAGAAATCAAACCAGAATACCTGTTTTACCCAGAATCCTCTCATTGTCCCTGGGGTTCGTGTTGAGAAGGGAACTGTTCTGGCTGACGGACCCTCCTGCGAACAGGGGGAACTTGCCCTCGGTAAGAATGTGACCATTGCCTTTATGCCTTGGCGTGGTTTCAACTTTGAGGATTCCATTCTTATCAACGAGCGTCTTCTCAAAGAGGATACCTTCACCTCCGTCCATATTGAGGTCTTTGAGACTATGGCCCGGGACACCAAACTTGGCAAAGAGGAGATCACCCGTGATATCCCCAATGTCAGTGAAGAGACCCTGCGTAACCTAGATGAATCAGGAATTGTACGCATTGGAGCAGATGTCCACGCTGGAGATACCCTTGTGGGTAAGGTTACTCCCAAGGGAGAGTCTATGCTCTCCCCTGAAGAAAAACTGCTGCGTGCCATATTTGGTGAGAAGGCCCAGGATGTAAAAGACTCTTCTCTTCGGG
>CAYWMZ010000335.1:0-3465 GCA_964459485.1 uncultured Desulfocapsa sp.
GTGGCAAAATTTGTTTACTAACCGAAGTAAAAAATTATTTTAACTCAAACTGTGTCAATCATGAGTGAGACAAAAACAATAAAGAAGACCCGAACTGGTACTGTCGTCAGTAACAGAATGGAAAAAAGCATAGTTGTCCGTGTCGAAAGAAAGGTACGTCACAAACTCTACGGAAAGTATATCAAAAAGAGCGTGAAATATCTTGCTGATGATCCGGAAAATAACTGTAATATTGGCGATATCGTCAAGATTGAAGAATGTCGGCCTCTTAGTAAGAAAAAGAGATGGCGGCTACGAGACATCATTCGGGAAGCAGTTGTTTAATTCTTCCCCATTGATCTCCATTTTTTGAAATGCAACTGATTAATGATCAGGTGAAACTATGATACAAAGTGAAACAGTTCTGAATGTAGCAGACAATTCAGGCGCAAAAAAAGTACTCTGCATTCGAGTTCTTGGCGGAACCAGAAGGCGGTATGCATCCATTGGTGATGTTATCGTTGCTACCGTGAAAGAAGCCTTGCCTAATGCGAAGGTAAAAAAGGGTGATGTCGTCAAGGCCGTTATTGTTCGAACCGCTAAAGAGAATAAGCGAATGGATGATACTTGGATCAAGTTTGATGAAAATGCAGCGGTAATTCTGTCCGGGACAGGCGATCCTGTGGGGACACGAATTTTCGGACCGGTAGCAAGGGAGTTGCGTAACCAGGGATTTATGAAGATAGTTTCCCTGGCACCAGAGGTTTTATAATTAGTATTAAGTTATCCAACCCACTTGCTGTGGTTGAACAAAAGGTGCTGAAAATGGCAAAGGGACAAAACTACCTGAAGAAAGATGATCAGGTTGAAGTGATTGTAGGGAAAGACAAAGGAAGAGTTGGAAAAGTTCTTCGAGTTTACCCTGATAAAGATACAGCCCTGGTTGAACGTATTAACATGGTTAAACGTCACACCAAGGGAACTGAAATGAACCAGCAGGGACAGATAGTCAATCGTGAAGCTGCGATTCATGTGTCCAATCTGCAGTTGATATGTCCGGAGTGTACCAAAACTGGACGGATTGGCAAAAAATTCTTAGAAGATGGCACAAAGGTTCGCTTTTGTAAGAGCTGCGGCGAGTCCATCGAGACTAAATTGTAAATGGCAATTGCCAGGAGTATCAAATGGTTTCGTTGAAAGACCACTATATTAATGATTGTAAACCGGCCCTGCAGAAAGAGTTTTCTTATAAAAACGTGATGCAGATTCCTAAAGTCGAGAAAATTATTCTCAATATGGGACTCGGTGAAGCTGTTCAGAATCCTAAGATTATTGATGGAGCTGTTGAAGAACTCACCAGAATCGCAGGGCGTAAGGCCGTTGTCACTCGTGCCAAAAAGTCCATTGCCGGTTTTAAGCTGCGTGAGGGCATGCCCATTGGTTGTCGGGTCACACTAAGATCGGATGTAATGTATGACTTTTTTAGTAAACTTGTAAATATCGCATTGCCCCGGGTTCGAGATTTTCGTGGCATTTCTCCTAAATGTTTTGATGGGAGAGGAAATTTTTCAATGGGTGTTAAGGAACAGATTATATTCCCTGAGATCGATTATGACAAAATAGACAAGATTAAAGGCCTTAACATCACAATTGTTACATCAGCCCCCACTGATAAAGAGGCATTGAGCCTTTTGAAACATATGGGTATGCCCTTTAAAGGTTAGATCGTTTTATGGGCGGAAGGTTATTTTAAAACATTCACTCCATAACGCGTCAATATATTAAGAGTAAAACGGAATTATTATAATCGGAGGTCGGTTTGGCTAAGAAATCTCTCATTGCGAAAGCAAAAAGAACGCCAAAATTTGCGGTAAGGAAGTATAACAGATGCCCCCTTTGTGGACGCCCCAAGGCTTTCATTCGCAAGTTCGGTATATGTCGTATCTGTTTTCGTAAGTTAGCATCTAGTGGACAGGTGACTGGTGTAACTAAGTCATCATGGTAAAGTATTCCACTGGATCAAAATATAATTTTGATAAGGAGAGTTCGCGATGTCTATGAGCGATCCCCTGGCAGACATGCTGACCAGGATTAGAAATGGAGTTATGGCAAAATTCGATTCGGTCGAGATGCCAAGTTCCAAGACAAAAGTAAGTATAGCCCAGGTTCTCCAGGACGAAGGGTATGTGATCGGATATCAGGTTGAAGATAATGGACCTCAGGGAACCCTGACCATCAATTTGAAATACAATTCAGATCAGATCCCGGTAATCACTGGGATAAAAAGAATCAGCAAACCTGGACTACGTAAATATGCAAGCGCCGATGAGATCCCGACAGTTCTCAATGGTCTTGGAATTGCCATCCTTTCAAGTTCGAAAGGCGTTATTACTGATAAAACCGCAAGGGCCAGTAATGTAGGCGGTGAGATTCTTTGTGAGGTCTGGTAAGACCAGCAAATAACGGAGGTAACCATGTCTCGTATTGGAAAGCAACCCATTCCCGTACCTGCTGATATCACAGTTGATATCAAAGGTCAGAAAATCACAATTTCTGGAAAGAAAGGGAATTTAAAACGTGAAGTTTTACCGGAACTCGAAGTCTCCTTGAAGGATCAGGAGATTATAGTTGAGAACCGTGATAATAGTAAAAGAACCAATGCATTTCGTGGAATGACCAGGAGCCTTATTAATAATATGGTGCTTGGTGTTCATAAGGGTTTTAAGAAGACCCTGGTTGTTGAAGGCGTTGGATATAAGGTGAATATGTCTGGTAAGACCTTGACCCTGAATGTTGGTTTTTCAAATCCCGTGGAATTCCCTGTGCCTGAAGGGGTACAGATTAGCGTCGATGGAACAAGTACCATTATTGTTGAATCCATTGACAAGGAATTACTCGGACTGACCAGCGCTAAAATTCGTGGCATCAGGAAACCAGAGCCCTACAAGGGAAAAGGTATTCGTTACGAGAACGAGCATATAGTACGCAAAGTCGGTAAGGCTGGCGCAGCTTAAGTAATTGTAAGCCACCATGGGTGGCTACTACTCAAATAATGGTAAGGAAAAATGGCTAAGACAAATCCAAAGACCACAGCCAGGAATAAGCGTATTCGACGCATTCGTAAAAAGATCACTGGCAACAGTGATCAACCGCGTCTCAGAGTTTTTAAAAGTAATAAACACATATACGCTCAGATCATCGACGATTCTGCTGGCAAGACGCTTGTCTCTATGTCAACAATAGACAAGGCCTTTCAGAAATCAGATGATGGTGATAAGACCACAAATGCAAAGAAAGTCGGTACGTTACTTGCTGAGGCTGCTAAAAGTGTAGGCGTGAGCAATGTCGTTTTTGATCGTGGTGGGTGTATTTATCATGGTCGTGTAAAGGCACTTTCTGAGGGAGCCCGTGAAGGTGGGCTTCAATTTTAAAGATATAAATTAGGGGGGGATTTCCCTTGGCAGATTTCAAACGTTCAAGGAACGA
>CAYWMZ010000336.1:0-3459 GCA_964459485.1 uncultured Desulfocapsa sp.
TTGGAGAAATTGCTGAAAGTGTAGAGGCGGAGATTGAAAAGGCTCAGGTTTTCCTACAAATATAGAGGGCAGAGAAGAATATGATGAAGATACGATTATGGGGCGTGCGGGGTTCTATTCCCTGTCCCGGTTCTCACACCATGAAGTATGGCGGTAACGGTGCCTGCATGGAGTTACGGGTTGAGGGCAGGGATGAGATCATAGTTATTGATGCCGGGTCTGGAATCAGGGAGCTTGGTAATTCCCTTGTGGCCAATGACCTCCCCAACGGCCCCTTAAAACTGGCCCTCTATCTTTCCCATACGCATTGGGATCATATCATGGGATTTCCCTACTTTACTCCCATCTATATTCCCGGCACCAAAATGGTCGTTCATGGCCCTGTGACCTATGAAGATGACCCGTTAAAGGACGTGGTGGGTGGCCAGATGAAATATCGCTACTTTCCCATCAATGTTGGTGAGCTGGCTTCTGATATTGAATATAAGCGGCTGCGTGAGGAGCCCAATATGGATCTTGGGGACGGGCTCCTGCTAACCACAAAATTTCTCAATCATCCGATCACTGCCCTTGGCTATCGCTTTGAATTTCAGGGGAAGGTCTTCTGCACCTGTTATGACCATGAACCCTTTCGTAACCTCTTTATCACAGACCCGGATCACCCCGAGTATGATGAAGCTATGGCCTACGAGGGGGAAGAAGTTGCCCAGGAACAGAATCAAGCCATAGAAGAGTTCTTCCGGGGGGCCGATCTGCTGGTTCATGATTCTCAGTACACGTCTGAAGAGTATAAGATCCGTGTCGACTGGGGCCATTCAACCTTTGAATGGGCCATAGCTGCTGCTAATCGGGCAGGGGTGAAGAGGCTCGCACTTTTTCACCATGATCCGGATCGTACCGATGAGCAGATCGATGAGATGGCCAAGACCTACTGTGAAAAGGGACGCTATGGTGATACGGAGGTGTTTTTTGCAAGAGAAGGGCAGGAGATAACTCTTTAAGGCCACAGGCATGAATTCTTCCCTACCACCTGTCGTGACCACTGAGCTGGGCTACTACTTCTCTGTGAGGACGGTGTCGGAGTTTTGGTGGCCTGGGGGGCTCCACTAGAAGGTGCTCTCCAAAGGGGGTATTGCTCACGTTTCTGTTATAGGCCTCAATAAGCAGAATCTCCAGGTTGACAGTATCCTCAACATTATAGGCCAGCAGGGTCTCTAGTACTGCTTCGTTGTGGCTTCTCTGGTACTCCTGCCACAGCAGAACCGCAAAATAGCCATCCACCCCATCCAGCTCCCCTCGATCTATTCCCAGCTGCTTTTCACAGCCTTTCAGCCCTCCCTTAAAGCCGAGACGTGCCAGGATGTAGCGCAGGTCGATATGGGCCTGGGGGAGTTTAATGTGAAACCAGCGTTCAATCATTGGGATATCAAATCCCTTGCCGTTGTAGGTTACCAGAACGTCATACTTTTGGATGTCATTTATAAAATCATCGAGGTTCCTGCCATTCACATAGCAGTACACCTCTTTTCCATCATAGAGGGCGATGGTGGTGATTTCGGCATGGGGCCCAAGACCCGTGGTCTCGATATCCAGATAGGCGGTACAGTCCCGAAAATGGGAGAAGAGGCGCCACTGTTCATTGGCCGGCAGGGCCTTGCTGAAAAAATGGGGGCCGCGTTCAAGTTCTCTCTGGGATTGTTTGATAAGGGAACTGAGCTGTGGTTTGGAGCTGTTGGGGAGTTTTAGCGCAGCTGTTTCCCGCCAATCCTGCCAGCTATGAATCCCTGACTCCCAGATCTTCTGTTCTGTTTTTGTTCCTATTCCGGGGAGATGGATAAAGCTGCGGCTGAGCATTGTGGCCTCTTAGGGGAACCTTAAGCGGGTTACATAAAAAAAGCCTGCCCATCAGAAGAGAGGGGCAGGCGAGGACAAAAAATATATGTAAAACAGGAGGAGATAAAATCATTTAAGATTTTATCTCCTCCTGTGGTAGACTCTGATTAAGAAAGATCTTTAACAGCGGAATGCCTATTTACCAAAAATGAAAAAAGCCTGCAATACTTTTTTTACTTTTCTTTGTGATTGGTTGTAAAATTATCTATAGAGGCATAGATAACTGGTCTCTTCTGCTATGCGAACCCCAAACTTGACCCCTTTGGCTACTTCGAATTTATCTCCTTGCTGAAATGTCTGCCAGCTGTCAGACCCGGGCATTTTAATATCCATTACCCCGGAGACGACGGACATGATCTCAATGGAGTCGGTACCGAATTCATATTCGCCAACGGCCATCACGCCAACCGTTGCAGGGCCTTCTTTGGTGCTGAAGGCGATTGATTTTACTTTTCCGTCAAAGTACTCATTGCTCTTAAACATGACTTCTCCTTGAATTGCGGCTGGCGGTTATGAACCAGACACAGGGGTTAATAGCGAACTTTTTTACGACCAGTCTTGAGCTGGCCGCGCTGTTTTTTTCCTTCCAGCCGTTTCCTCTTCGCCGCCTTGCCGGGGCGGGTGGGGCGACGTTTTTTCTGTTGTTGGTTGGCCATGGAAATAATGGCTTTCAAGCGTTGCAGGGCGTTCTCTTTATTCTTTTCCTGGCTTCGGTATTGCTGTGCCTTCAGCACCAGGATACCCTCCTTGCTGATTCGCTGATCCGACAGGCTGAGGAGGCGCTCTTTGACCCTCTCCGGCAGGGAGGATGCTGGAATGTCAAAGCGGAGATGGACGGCAGATGCTACCTTATTGACGTTCTGGCCACCGGCCCCCTGGGCACGAATAAATTTGAGCTCGATTTCCTGTACAGGGATACTTATACTGTTTGAGATATGAAGCATGGCATCGGATCCGGGTATTACGGAATGGTGAATAAGGATAACATAGGCTCTATGGGCACAAAACAGACTAAATCAAATATAGTGTTGATCGGCATGCCAGGTGCCGGTAAAAGTACAGTGGGTACTGCGCTTGCAACTCTGCTTGGCCTGAAATTTGCCGATGTCGATTCCCTTATAGAGGCAGATCAACAGACCCCGTTGCAGCAGATCCTGGGTGACCGTGGAGTGGATGGCTTTCGGAAACTGGAAGAAAAAGTCATCCTGTCTCTCGACTACTCCGGGCACGTCCTCGCCACCGGTGGCAGTGCCATTTACAGCGAAGCCGGAATGAATCATCTCAAACAGTCAAGCGTTCTGGTGTTGCTTGACGTCAGTCTGGCGGTTGTAGCAGAGCGGGTTGGCAATTTCAGCGAACGCGGTCTGGTCAAGGGTGCCGGTCAGAGTTTTGAGGAGCTGTTCCTGGAACGTCAGCCTCTGTACATTCGTCACGCCGATTGTATTATTGACTGTAATAATCATTCTGTTACAGCAATCTGCGCATCTATTCAGACTAAGCTTGCAGAGACTTTCTATCATTTTTAGGCGATATATGCTAGGGTGTTTTGCTTTGAAAATGACAACT
>CAYWMZ010000337.1:0-3437 GCA_964459485.1 uncultured Desulfocapsa sp.
GCCATTCCCCTGGAGGAGGACGGGGCAGGAGCGTATCTCTGTGCTGCTGCCCTGAAAATGGGGGTTGAGGTTGGGGCGATTGCTATCCTCCAAATCCTGAGCAAGGCCCTTGACCTTCGGGATCAGCAGCAGTTTTACTACAGGCTCTCCCTTGTTATAGAGATCGCAGAAGATTATCCCAATCGCCAGAAGTTTAGTCACTTTACGGAGAGTAGGCCGCTTTACAAGAAACAGCCGGAGTTTACGGAACGACCCATTATTGTGGGATTTGGCCCGGCGGGGATGTTTGCAGCACTGGAGCTTATTGCCCACGGTCAGCGTCCCATCATCTTTGAGCGGGGCAAGAAGATAGAGGAGCGTTCCCTCGATGTGGAAAAATTCATTAAGGATCGACAGCTCAACCCCGAATCCAATATCCAGTTTGGCGAGGGAGGGGCTGGTTCCTATTCCGACGGCAAGCTCTTCTCAAGAAGAAACAACAACAGTAGCACCGTGAACAGGGTTCTGGCCACCTTTGTTCAGTTTGGGGCCCCGGCAGAGATTGAATATATCGCAAAACCCCACCTGGGGACCGATGTGCTCTGTGAGATCGTAACCAATATCCGACGTTTTGTTTTGGCGCGGGGCGGAACAATCCATTACAGCTCCCGGATGACCGATATCCTGATTAGAGACGAAAAGGCCTGCGGTATCGTGATAAATGGTGAGCAGGAGTTTCTCTCTTCCCATATCTTTCTGGCCCTGGGCCATTCGGCAAGAGACACTGTGGCCATGCTCCATACGCGGGGCGTGGCCATGGAGCAGCGTAAGATTGCAGTGGGTGTACGCATTGAGCATCCGGTGGAGACCATTAATGAGATGCGTTATGGCAGAAAGTACCTGGGCTTTCCCGGTCTTGGTGCCGCCACCTATTCCCTTAATCATACCAACCGGGCCATCCAGCGCGGGGTCTACACCTTCTGCATGTGTCCCGGCGGTGAGGTGGTGAACGCCTCTTCAGGAGATGGGGGGCTGGTACTCAACGGCATGAGCTATGCCGATCGGGGTCTGCCCTTTTCCAACGGGGCCCTGGTTGTCAGTTGCCATTGCAGTGATTACAAGTCAGAGAGTCCCATTGGAGGCTTTGCTTTTCAGGAGGCAATTGAGCGCAAGACCTTTTCGGCAGGAGGAGCGAATTGGCATGCCCCTGCCCAGAATCTCATGGATTTTCTTGGGGAGGGCGGAGGAGTTGATCTTGGCGAGACATCGTATAAGATGGGGCTTGCAGCCGCAGATATGCGGGAGATCCTGCCGGATTTTGTGACAGAAGAACTGAAAGTGGCCTTTGCCAAGTGGCGGCAGCAGGTGCCGCTCTTTGTCTCCCACGAGGCGGTGTTGCTGGCTGCTGAGACCCGAACCTCTTCTCCTGTTCGTATAAGTCGCAATGAGCGTTTTGAGTCGGTAAATATTAAGAATCTGTACCCCATTGGAGAAGGTGCCGGGTATACCGGCGGTATAACAAGCTCGGCGGCGGATGGTATCAAGGCGGTGGCTGGGCTTTTTGGAGAAGGGGAGAAGACTTAAGGGACATATCATGGCAGTCAAAAAGAATTCACAAAACTCAACGCTGGTCTACTCCACTGAATCCCCTGGTACCTCCTTTGCCCCAAAAGGGGCTAAGAAGAAGGGTCGGGCTCAGAAACAGAGCAGCCTCCCCAAAGACGGAGTTGTCCGCCTGATGCGAGAGACCAAGGGCCGTAAGGGAAAAGGGGTAACCTTGATCTACGGCCTGCCCCTTACTGGAGCGGATCTTAAGAAACTGGCTAAGTCGTTAAAACAACGGTGCGGTGGGGGCGGTAGTATCAAAAATGGAGTAGTGGAAATTCAGGGGGATCATCGGGATCTTCTGGAGCAGGAACTGAGATCCCTTGGTTACACCGTAAAACAGGCTGGAGGCTGATCCATGGCCCATAGCCATCGCATAGTACAGCCCAGCAGGATAGCTGGCACTGTTCTTACTGAAGAGGGGAAGCGTTTAACCCCGCCAACAGATTGGGCCTTTCTCGCCGCAGGGGACGCTGCAATAACCAGAAGTGTTAAGGCCAAAGGGCCATGCTGGGTGGTGCAGATCCGTAAGGGCAGGCGCATGATCACCAGGGGGATATGGGCCCAAGAGTCTCATATAGTCCAGTCCCAAACGGAGGTTGCCGCTAAGAGGGCAACTCCCCAGTATGCCAAACGGCGGGTCGCTGACCGAGCCCGGCGTGATGCCAAACAGGAGCAGTATGTTGGGGATTTTCACGAAAGGGTGCTGGCCTTTTTGAACTTTCATCATCGTTACCGGGATGAGGCCCAAAACATGGCGGTACAGATCAGCAGCCATGCAACGCCCATCGGTAGCGGTACTGTGGCCAGAACCAAACGAATTCCCATAGAAAAACGGGCTGAAGCCGCCACCATTGCCTGGATGCGGCATCAGACCACGGCCTACGACTCCATGCGTATAGCAAGGGTCAAGGGCAAGAGAAGAGAAATCCGCAGAGCTCTTGCGGCTAAATCAGTTACCTTATTGCAGGCCTACCGTCAGGGGCGGGAGCTTGCAGCAAATTGTCCCCTGAAAAAGGCACTGCAAAAGAGTGCCAACGAGAATATATGAATTTTGATTCCCTGGGACTTTCAAGTCCCATCTTAGACGCCGTCACCGAAAAAGGTTATGAGACCCCAACACCCATTCAGGAACAGGCTATTCCCGCTGTCCTTGAAGGCAAAGATGTTATGGCAGCAGCCCAGACCGGAACCGGTAAAACGGCAGGTTTTGTACTGCCCATCCTTGAGATACTCAGTAGCGGACAGCGGGCCCGGGCCAACCAGGCACGGGTGCTTGTCTTAACTCCCACCCGGGAGCTTGCAGCACAGATAGGTGAGAGTGTCCAGACCTATGGTAAAAACCTGCCCCTTAGTTCCACCGTGGTCTTTGGTGGGGTCAAGATCAATCCCCAGATGATGAAACTGCGCCGGGGAGTGGATGTTTTGGTGGCCACTCCCGGTCGTTTGATTGATCTCCACAATCAGGGTGCAGTAAATTTTAAACAGCTGGAAATACTGGTGCTCGATGAGGCCGACCGGATGCTGGATATGGGTTTTATCCATGATATCCGAAAAATTCTGGCCGTTTTGCCCAGGAATCGGCAGACGCTGATGTTTTCAGCAACCTTTTCACCAGATATCAGGGCCCTTGCCAAGACCCTGGTGCGAAATCCCGTTGAGATCTCGGTGACCCCGCGCAACACCACGGTGGAGGCCATCGAACACTGGATCTCTCCTGTGGATAAAAAACAAAAACCTGCACTGCTGGCCCATCTGATCAAAGAGGAAAACTGGAAGCGGGTTCTGGTATTCAGCAGAACCAAGCATGGCGCCAATCGCCTCACCGGATATCTGGAAGGTCATAAGATCAG
>CAYWMZ010000338.1:0-3436 GCA_964459485.1 uncultured Desulfocapsa sp.
GCAAGAAGTGCGGTGAGTTCTGATTCTGTAAAATCACAGGCTGAGGACAGATCTTTTTGGGTACCGACTGTGAGATTGTCGAGCACGCGGATATGTTTTGCCAGATTATTTGCCAGCAGGTGCTTGATCAGGGCTGTGCCGAGGAAGCCACAGCCTCCTGTAATCAGCCAGTTGTCTGTGGAGTTTGACATATTAAAATCCTATTTTATTTTTTGGTTTAGTTTCAGAATGCAGAAGTTGTCTAATCGTATCAAAAACGATTGTGAACTGTTCATCATGCTCAGTGAGTTTTTGTTCCAGTTGCTCCAACTTGATGGCTAAATCTTTATGAGTTGCGAGAAGTTCACGTAATTTGACAAAAGCGCGGACAACTTTAATACTGGCATCAATGGCAGTGGGACTGCTCAACACACTTGCCGCCATAATGGCACCATGTTCCGTGAAGGCCATGGGCACATAACGTGCTCCACCCCAACTTGAGGTGCCAATTTGGCACCTCAAGTTTTCAGTTTCTTTTTTAGAAAGTTCAAACATATTATCCGCTATATTTTCCACCAGCAGATTTTCAGCCATTACCACTTCACTCCTCTGAAAATCTTATGTTCCTGAATATTATTTTGATGTTCTTCAACCACGGCAAACATGGTGTTCAGGACATCATCGGTGAGAAGGTGCGGTTCAAGTCCTAACTCTTTTAAACCGGAATAGGTTGGGTTGTAGTAATGTTCTTCCTTTTCCACTCTTGGGTTTTCAATGTTTTTCACCTCTACATTATGCCCACGAGACTTACCGACTTTGGCGACCTTATCGGCCAGGTCGTTTACGGAAAAGGTTTCGGTAACCTGATTGAAGATATTCAGCTCTCCTGCTCTTGCCGGGTTGAGCATTGCCAGTTCAACACAGCGGATGGTATCTTTAATATTGATGTAACCACGGGTTTGCCCACCTGCGCCGTAAACCGTAAGCGGGTACCCTGTTACGGCCTGGACAACAAAACGGTTAAGTACTGTGCCGAACATTTCATCGTAATTGAAGATGGTTCTCAGTCTGTCATCAAGTTTTGTTTCTTCTGTTTCAATGCCATAGACTGGCCCCTGCTGGAGATCTGTCACCCTGATGCCCCAGGTGCGGACGTAAAACCAAAGCATGTCCGTATCCTGTACTTTGGTTGTGTGATAGAGGGAACTTGCCTGACGGGGGAACAGAAATGTATCTTTTCGGCCCTTATGCTCAATTTCTATCCATCCCTCTTCTATATCAATATTGGGTGTGCCGTAAACACCCATTGTGCCGAGTTTTACGATGTGACATTCCGGTGCAGATTCGTGGATGGCCCAGGCTATGTTCTGGGTTGATTGCAGGTTGTTGTTTAAGGTGAGGCTTGCTGCCTCATGGTTAAGCATGGAATAGGGGGCAGAAGGCTGTTCCGCATAGTGGACAATGCACTCCGGCTGAAAATCTTTAACCAAGGTGGACAGGAAACTGTAATCGCAACAGTCACCAATACGCACTTCGATTTTATGACCGCTGATTTCCTGCCAGATACGTACCCGCTCAAAAAGGTTGGGGGGCAGAAATAACGATTCGATATCATGTTTACGGCAAAGATCACGCCTAAGATAATTGTCCACCACCACAACATCATGACCTTTGGCTGAAAAATTCATGGCCGTGGGCCAACCGAGATAGCCGTCACCACCCAGGATTAAAACTTTCATAGGGTTCCCTTTACGTTACTTGTTCTCTTCTTTTTCACCGGGCCAGTATCTCCGGGCGGGGGTTTCTTTATATTCGTGACCTTCAAGCAGCTTGTTGGTCAGCAGAAACTCACGTAACTCATCCAGGGTAAGGCAGGTTTCGTCAGCAGAAATATAAGGGTTGGTTACGATATCGGAAATGACATTTTCATAGCTATAATCAATTTCCTGATAAATGCCTCTGAAGGCCGGCAGAACAGCAAAATAGTTTTGGAGTTCTACGGAACGGCGGGTTTCTTCATGGCTCATAAGTTCTTCATACAGCTTTTCGCCCGGTTTCGAGCCGATTGTTTCGATTTCAATGTCGGCAGGGGCATATCCATAATCTTCAGATAGTTCCTGAATCATAACTTCTGCCAGATCCTTAATCTGGATTATGGGCATTTTGGTAATAAAAACTTCCCCGCCTCTGGCAAGGGTTGCTGAATCAATAACCAGATGAACCGCATCACTGATGGACATGATAAAACGGGTCATCTCCGGGGCGGTAAGTGTGACGGGCCCGCCTTTGGCTATCTGTTTTTGGAAGATTGGAATGACGGAACCACGGGAGCCGAGGACATTGCCAAAGCGGGTGGAGGCGAAAATTGTTCTTTTGTGGTTTGCCAGTTGATTAGAGTTGGCCGCTGTCATGAGCTTTTCACCCATGAGTTTGGACGTACCCATAACACTGGTCGGATTAACCGCCTTGTCTGTACTGGTGAAAATGACAGTCTCAACATTGTTGGCACTGGCCGCAAGGATTATATTCTGCACACCATTGATATTGGACTGTACAGCTTCAAACGGAGAACGTTCACAGAGAATAACGTGTTTAAAGGCGGCGGCATGGAAGACAATATCAACCCCTTGCATCATCCGTGTCAGTTTGTCTCTGTCCCGGATATCTGTTAAAAAGAAGGTTGCTCTTGTGTCGTGCAGATACTTTTGCTCGAGGAAAAACAGTTCACTTTCATTATTGTCAAGGGCAATAAGGCTGCCAATTTCAAATTTATCATGAAGCAACTGCTCGACAAGTTCAGAACCAACAGTGCCGCAGGCACCGGTGACGAGTATTCGTTTATTTTTTAGCATTGTACATCCTCTTCATAATTCACACAGTTTTGAAGCAGCACGGGACACAAAAGGGACGGAAACGAAGTTAGTTTAATAGCTTAAGCCTGTCTTTCTTGAAATCTTCGTAAGCTTGCCAATCATTTGGGCTCGGCCCAAACGGCCCAAACTGACTTTCCCTATATTTTTATTGTTCAGTCCATCCTTTTGGCTTCATCTTATCTAAGTTGCAATGGTTCTCTTTACTTGATCTATTATCATTTGTTCTTATAATATTAAATTCTTGACTCTTATGGTTGTAGATAAACCATATGTCGTATATCCACAAGCGAGTATCAATTTCATCCAAAGGTTCATACTGCACACAAACAGCCCCACGCCAATCTATATTCTTATTTATGAGATTTTCAATATCATCATATGAAAATGTGAAATTGATACTGTTTTTCCCTGGATATAGAATGCTCGAACTTGTCCCTAACATTTTACTGCCGCCGACTTTATTCTCCCACGATTTGTAATCGGTGTTGATTATCTTTAAAGGTATGTTAGATCTATTATATACTGCAAGATCAAAGATTACTTTGTTGTTATCAGCTATTCCCGGTTTAGCCGCTTTTAACTGG
>CAYWMZ010000339.1:0-3435 GCA_964459485.1 uncultured Desulfocapsa sp.
ATGCGGCAAAAAGCGCTGGCAGGCCTTAATTAAAACGTAACCACAGCACAACAGCCACCAAAGAACTCAAAGGAAACAACAACAGAGCAAGGGATTTACAGCAAAATATCAAACAGCGTAGCACTGAACTTTCCTATATGCTCCACCCTTTTATTTCCCAAGACCAGCAGGAAGATACTGCCAGAACCCTGCTCCTTGACTTTCGCTTACGCATTGAATGCTGGCGTGACAAAAAAAACGAAGACAAAGAACTGGGTGCCAAGCTCATCCGACTGGCCACAGAGTACAAGCATACTGCAACCCTCTGCGCCACTGAAGATAAAGGACTTCTCCAACACCGTACGGACTACGAGGAAAACAAAACCGAACTCTTAAAACTTCAGGCAAGTCGTTCTGCTCTCTTTGGAAACAAGAACACAGGGGAAGAGGAAGGTCGTCTTGAACGGCAGGTGGCAGAGGCCGGAACAAGAGTACAGCTCCTGCAACGGGAGCAGGAGGGAATAAATAGTGACCTCACCACTGCTATCACCCTGCTAGATCGGCTTGAAAAAGATGCGGAAAAACGCTCAAATGAGACCTGCACCCAACAGCAACACTTTCAGGGGGCCTTGGAAGCATCTTGCTTTGACAGTTCAGAGACATTTCTAAAGGCAAGGCGTACGAATGACGAAATAGCTACATTGCAACAACTATACAACAGGCTCCAGCAAAGAGAAATCGAACTCAATACCCTGCGTAAAGAACGGCAGGCAACCCTGCTTCTCGAACAGAAAAAGAAACTCTGCAAGGAAACAATAGAGATTCTCGAAGAACGGATCAAAGAAAAGGAACGGCACCGGGGTAAGCTACAGATACAAGCCATCAGTAGCCGTGAACAACTCAACAGAAACAGCATAGATAAAGAGAAAGTAAAGGAAAAGCTTGGAGAAATCACCAGACAAAAAGAGATCAGCAGCCGCTGGAACCGGCTTCATATGCTTATCGGATCTGCCGATGGTAAAAAATTTAGAAATTTTGCCCAGGGACTCACCTTCGAACTGATGGTTCATCACGCCAACACCCATCTAAAGCGCATGAGCAAACGCTATATCCTAGTACGCGACACAGACAGTCCCCTTGAGCTCAATGTGATAGACACCTACCAGGCAGATGAGATCCGCTCCACCAAGAACCTCTCGGGTGGAGAATCCTTTTTGGTCAGTCTGGCCCTGGCCCTGGGACTTTCCAAAATGGCCTCCCGTAATGTGCGGGTGGACTCTCTATTTCTGGATGAAGGCTTTGGAACACTGGATGAGAATGCTCTGGAATCAGCCCTTGAGACACTGGCCGGGCTCCGCGAAGAGAACAAACTTATTGGTGTTATATCCCACGTCCGTACCCTCCAGGAGCGTGTCCCGTTACAGATCCAGATCGTTCCCGGTAGTGGTGGGCGAAGCCGCATCAGCGGGCCCGGTGTCTCCAAGGGTGCTTAAATGAGCTGCTGTAAAAAAATCATTCACCACTACTCCGAGAGCAACAGAGGGGTCTTCTGTCTGAAATGGGTTCTGCCGTTACAGATTATTACGATTTTCAGCCTGGCCCTGCATCTGCTCTACAAATTCTTTTTTACAGCACCGTCCTGGGGCATTTTTGTCACCCTGGGCCATATTGCCCTGGCCATGCTGATCCTGGGAGAGTGCCGCAGAAGTGTCCGCTACCACAAAGCCATAAAAGAACTTGAAGCCTTAGGGGATCGCAGGCGGGCCCTGCGGCAAAAGCAGCAATAGGATGTTTGCTACACATCGGCCGGTCGAAGATCCAGCTCCTTGCCGATACGGTAGGCATCCACCACAGACACCAGCCAGCAGCCAAAGAGCAATAGAAAGGCGACCTTCGTAAAAAGGCGTGAGGCAGTAGTTGAGGCCTCAGCAACGATCCTCACCACCTTGGAAACCGAGGCAACTTCACCTGCACTTACAAGCTGTTGTAACATCATCACGGCTTGACGAACCACGGCAGTGACGCTCAGGATACCGCTGAAAAAGGCCAGGCCAAAGAACAGGGCTCCACGGCGATATCTCGATAAGATTATTTGGCCTGCTCCTGGAAAAATAAGTGCTGAAAAAAGCACTCCTTTCAGTGTGTTATTCATAATGCGCTTCCTCTAGATTTCTGGGATTATTTTGAATACAGGGATTAAAGAACCGAAAAAGGCCCCTCCATACTCCACCTTTAGTTAAAAAGTGTTTCGCTGTCATACTCTTCACAGAAGAGTTAGTCCAGACCCCAATTGTCATCTCTTAAAAAATTCCTCTCTTTTTCAATCTTGCTATTTTAGACCTTGTATTATACTATTTTGCTGACATTCAGTCACTTTTTAGTGGCATTGCTGAATAGTTACGATAAGTGAACCATACCCTTTCTCCTGGAAAACACCCTATGACACAGCAGGACTCACCCCTATTTATCACCTTTGGTAACCGAAAGGGCGGTGTTGGGAAGACAAGCTCGGTTATCAACCTCGCAAGTTATCTTGCAATTATGGGGAAGAAGATCCTAATCATCGACACAGATCCCCAGGCAAACTGTTCCTCTATCCTCCTGAAAAATTTCGAAGCTCGTCGCCAACACTCCCTCATTGATCTCCTGGAGGCCCCAGTTGGTGAAGCTCTGCTCTCCAAAACTGCCTGCGACACCTACCACCCAGGAATCCAGATCATTCCCAATACCACACGCTGCATGCTCTGGGAGAGGCAAATAAGTCAGCAAACCGACGCCGTTCTGGGGATTAAGCGTTTAATTCAGCAGGATCCCGACTTGCAAAGATATGATTTCATCTTATTTGATACTCCGCCAAACCTGGGGATTATGATGAATAATGCCCTTATGGCCTCCGATTATGTTATCATTCCCATCCCGCCATCAGATCAATTCTCACTGGATGGCCTGGCCTCCTATCTGGATCTGATAGGAGGGATCAGAAAACACAATCAGCAACTCAAACTTCTTGCAGTGCTCATCACCAAATATGATCCCAATTGGGGAAACTCTGCCGTCAACCTCTCCCAGATACAGGAGTACCTTTCGCTACGAGGGATTAGTACCTTTCGCAGCTATATCCACAGCTGCCCTGAAATAGATATGGCCCATGTAAAACGACAAGCTATTTTTGAAGCAGCACCAAACAGTATCAGTGCAAATGATTATGCAGCATTTGGCAAAGAATTCCTCGAGATTCTAACGATTATTCACGGAAAAAGGTTTATCTGAATTTCTTTTTCATAGCAAACACGCCCTTTCCTTTTCGTCCCATCCCTGACACAGAGCAAAAGCACTCTCCGAATTCATCAGATAATGCATTGCAGAGCTGGCATAGGGATTTTTTTTATGCTATGTTACTGGCTTATAATCTTGTAATACCTTTGTGTCATAATTCTTTCATATGAAGGGCCCGTC
>CAYWMZ010000340.1:0-3433 GCA_964459485.1 uncultured Desulfocapsa sp.
GGCCGGTAGACAAAAAAGATCTCCCCCAGGGGTATAGGTGTAGATCTCGGTGGTCGCCGTATCATTAAAAACCTCCCGGTACGAGCCCACCTCGCCCGAGCCGATCGCATCGAACAACTCCTGGATTTCCTTAATAAAACGCCGTTGATTATTACTCTTTGAACTCCAATCCTTAAAGAGACCGCACTGAGCCCGCCGAGCCATATTTTCGGTACGGATCTTGAAAAGGTACTTGTGTCCTTTTATATTAGCCCGGGCGTGCAGCCCCTGATAGCCTGTAGGCTTAGGATTTGCGATAAAATCCCGGATGGTTCTGGGAATGGGTGGAAAGGTCTGATTAAGAATTCCCAGCACCGAGTAACAGGACTGGGTACTATCGGCAATGATAAGTATTTCAAGTGGGTTATCTATTTTTTTCCGAAGAATTCTGTTATTAGCATCATAGTAGGCCCACAACCCCTTGGTGCGAATGGTAACAAGAGCGTTAAGCCACACTTCCCGGGTTTTTTCAGTAAGGCGAGTTACAATTTCCATGGCCCCTGGAGATTTATTCAACTGCCGAATCTGTCCCAGGAGCTTCGCCCCCTGTTTGGGGAACTTATAAGACAGGGCCAGATTATACATCTCCCGCTTCAGACTAAAGAGACCAAAAACTGTAGCCAGGGGAGCATAAATATCCAGAGTTTCGTCAGATATTTTCTGGCGCTTATGCTTGGGCATTGCCCCTAAAGTGCGTAAATTATGGAGACGATCTGCAAGTTTTACGAGCATCACTTCAGGCCTCAGAGCGGCCCCTGAAAATATTTTGCGGTGAACTTTTTTGGAAAGGGTCTGTTTATCACTGGAGTCCTTGGTTACCTTCGTACAACCTTCCACAATGGCCGCAACATAGGGCCCGAATTTTTCTCCAACCAGAGAGGTAGTTACAGTTTCCACGTCTTCCACCGTATCGTGGAGAAGTGCGGCAGAAAGAATTTCAGGATCGATAACATCCATCTCTTCAGCCAGGATTTTGGTAACAGAGCAGGGATGCATGATATAGGCCTCTCCTGACCTGCGCCACTGGTCGTCATGGGCATCGGTGGCAAAATCCAGGGCGTCCCAGAACACATGGGCCTTGGGATTCTCCTCCAACATCTGCCGCATCTGACTGCGGTACATCTCTAAATCAAATGGAATATGCTGCATACCTTCTCGTTATTAAAACGCTGTTGCCACTGACCGGCACTGGATAAAACATTGCTCTTTTACGAAAATCCCAAGGGAAATCTGGAAATACAATTGCTTTTGAAATAATCGTGACTACTATACACTCTATTCAGGATTGACATTGCAGGCACCCCACGAGTGCGTGTCCGAATACCATTCTCAGCAAGAGCAGTACATTTGTACCCCACAGGCCCTCCGATATCAATCCCCCTCCCTTACAACACTACCAAATTAAAGACTTCTTGGAAAAATAAAAAACAGAATGAGCAGAAAAAGACCCTTTCACCACAAAAAAAAGACCAAACACCAGGCCAGAAAAAAAAGGCCGGCCACAGAACAATCGCATAAGAGTAATCTCTATCAGCAAGTCCTCAGCCTCCTCTACACAAGTGGAGCCCCTTTAGGTCATAAAGAAATTTTCAAAAAACTTGATTTGCCCCTTTCCAGCAGGAAGCCTCTGCACAAGCTCCTAACCAGACTGGGCAACGAGAAGATCCTCCAGCAGACCGACAAGGAAGGCTATACCCCCGGCCCCCAAAATGGACTTGCCGAAGGAACCATCGATCAAAACGCCAAAGGTTTCGGCTTTGTCAGTGGCCTCAGCTCTGTTCTGGGCCCTGTCAGCTATTCACGGGACGCCTTTGTAGCTCCTAATAATATGGGAAATGCCCGCCATGGAGATACTGTTCTTATTCGTATCTTCAAGGTGAAGAAAGATGGTAGACCCGAAGCAGAGGTACTCTCCGTCACGGGACGCGGCCGGGACCAGATGGCCGGTTTTGTAACCATCCAACAGGGACAGGCCATAGTATACCCGGAAGATACCAGGTATCCATTTACCATTCAACTTGAGAAACCTCTCCCAAAAGAACTGCAGGATGGCGATGCTGTTATTGTCAAGATTAGCGGGGACAGCCAGCAGGGTTCCCATGAATCAGGTACATTAGTTGAGATCCTGGGCAATCCGGATCTGGTGGACGTGCAGATGCGCATGGTCATAGAAAAGCACAGCCTTCCACACCGTTTCAGCGACAAGACAGAGGCACAGGTTGCGGCCATATCCGAAACGATCAGTCCCTCAAAATCCCGGCTCGATCTGCGTCACATCCAGCATGTGACCATTGACGGGGAAACGGCAAAGGATTTTGATGATGCCATTGCAGTACTCAAGACCCGGAAAGGCTTCAGACTCTACGTCTCCATAGCCGATGTCTCCCACTATGTTCAGCCGGGAACGGCTCTGGACAAAGATGCCTACGAACGGGGAACCTCCATCTACTTCCCCGGGCGGGTCATCCCCATGTTACCTGAAAAGCTCTCCAACGGGCTGTGCAGTCTGGTGCCGGATGAGGACAGGTACGCCTTCACCGCCATCCTTGACTTTGACCGCCAGGGCCATCTCCATAAAAAGGAATTTGCCAAATCCTTAATCTGCTCCCATAAACGCTTTACCTACACCACAGTTGATCAGATACTCACCAAGCGTGACCCTAAGCTACGGCGACAACACAAAGAATTTCTGACCCCGCTGAAGTGGGCGGGTGAACTGGCCAAAGAACTCATGCAACTTCGGGAACAGCGGGGCTCCATCGGATTCACCATTCCAGAACCCTTTATGGAGTTGGACGATGAAGGAAAGATTGCCGCCATCAGTCGCAGTGAACGTAACTTCGCCCACAAACTGATAGAAGAGTTTATGTTGGCGGCCAACGAGGCAGTGGCCGAGACCTTCACCGAAAACCACCTGACCGGCCTGTACCGTATCCACGAACGTCCGTCTCCAGAAAAGATAAAAGAATTTGTGGAATTTGGCAGGTCTCTGGGGCTTGAGCTACCTCCGCTGCGTCAAGATCCTGACTGGTTCGGGCAGGTCATCCACCTAGTTAGCGGCACCCCAAAAGAGTATGTAATCAACAACCTCCTTTTGAGAACAATGCAGCAGGCTCGTTACGATGCTGTAAATGTTGGCCATTTTGGCCTTGCTGCCACAGACTACACCCACTTCACCTCACCCATTCGGCGCTACCCTGATCTGACCGTACACCGCTGCCTGCAAGAGTTTCTACAGCGCAGTACCAAAGTCAAGATTAAGAAAAACAAGGAGGCGAATGTCTCTAATGTTTCTATTAAGGAGATGGGGGTCTTTCTCTCGGCCCGGGAACGTATTGCGGTCACCGCAGAACGGGAGATGAACGACAGACTCAAAGTCCGTTTTATGCATAAC
>CAYWMZ010000341.1:0-3432 GCA_964459485.1 uncultured Desulfocapsa sp.
CGGCTATACGGTACGTTCCATCACCAGATCTCGACTGCGGGTGTGGATTCTGGCCGTGAGTCCCAGTTTCAAAACCTGTCAAGAACTGCAATTTTCCTACGGAGTGTGGCCCATCAATGATGAAAAACACCCTGCTGACTGGACTGACTACGCCAAAGAATTTGCAGCAAACCATGGGCTCAGCGGCAAGTGTATCCTCCAGACAGAGGGCCCCTCACCAGCCCACCCCAGTACCAATAATAAGATCGAGTTTATCAACCTCTGATACTCATCCGGACGGAAGCACCCTGGCCTTTGAGAGTATGCGAAACGGTCATTCAGAAATTGCAATCATAGCCGTCCCGTAACTCATTTCTCAGGTGTAGTTTTCAGCGGCAGATATTGAGACAGGTTCCGCTCCACAATCTCATCAATCACCAGATCAGGTTTGTAGAGGGCGACCACCTGCTTTAATTCTTCTGTATCGGGGTATTTCCGTGCCTCATCTAAAAAACGCCAGATATACAGAACACTGCCATAGGTTTCGGAAACAAATGGTTTCAGTTTTTCAAAAAATGAGTCGTGCAGAACCAACACCCGTAGAGGGCGCTTGTCCTTTACGGTGTACGCTACCTTCAACGGAGGTGTGGTGAGCAGTGCCTGTAGTTCCTGGGAAATCACCCGCGGGATCGCAGAAAAGTTCCCTGTTTCCAGTACGGGCCGTTGCTCAATTACACTATCCCCCTCTCCCCGCATGACAGCGAGATCCCCTCCGGGGCCATCTGCCCAGTTTAAGGCAAACGAAAACTCCGGCTGCCGAATCTGTTCCGGGAACAGGGATTGGCTCCGGGCCAGGATCGCCTGATAGGCCAGATACGCCCCCTGCGCATTCCAATGGGTATCTGTTTTATCATAGAGACGCACCTTGGATTTATCCCGTCGGATTGCCGTTCGGGTATCCAATATACCTTCTGTTTCTCCCAGCGGCTGGGAAGCAAGTAACTGATCCAACCGACTTGCCGTCTGCGAAACCTGAAAATACTCCGGTAGATATTCCGGATAGATACTTTGCTTATTCGGTGCCACAACAAAAATATAGGCAGCACCCTGTTCCTGCATCCAGGCCCTGGTCTTCTGCAACTGTTGCCAGAAAAGTGCTTGCTCCTGATCAGAAAACCGTAATTTCCCCTGCAAATCGTCCGGCATATCGGTACCAAATAAGTAGAGCCAGTCCTCAAGACCCACAAGGACATCAGGTACCCCGCTTACACCAAACCGTTTGCTGGCCTCACGCTGATACCTGCGGATCAACCATTCCCTCATGCCAAAATGATCCTGAAAATAGTTATCGAATTTCTTGGTAAACTCGGTGACCGAGCCCTGCTCTGTCACCACAGGAAAATGCTGTAACTCCCTCTTCTCAGCTTCGGAGAAAAAGACATCTGCCCGGAAACTCCACAGGACAAGAGGAGTCAGAAGAGCAGCCAGAAAAAGACAGATAAGGACTCTATCGATTATCCTGTTACGGGCTGATTGCGGCGTTTGAAGGATCATCATCAAAACTGGAAGTACAGAAAAGGGTGATATGCCTGAGCCGCAATAGTGATCAAGGCAAAGTAGAGGAGTACCGAAAAGAGCCCCGTCCGAACAAGCCCCCCTCCAAGACTGCCGAGGGCTGATACCTTCCATTTTTCGGCACATGCACCTCTTGCGGCAAGCAACGGATAGACGGGTAAGGCCGCCCCTATACCAAATAGCAACTCAGTGAGGAGTAATTTATCATGAACCAGTAAAGTCCAACCCACCTCTTCTGCCAGCCCAGATGCACCGACCATAACGGACATATAATTCCATGCAAAATCCAGGGTCGGACTTCTGAATATAACCCAACCGACAATTACCACAAACATAGTGTACAGCCAGCCGCAGGCCATGCTCCACATGCCATTTTGCCTCACGGGAACAATACGTTCCAGTACCAGAAAGATCCCATACCAGAGGCCCCACACCAGAAAAGTCCAGTTCGCTCCATGCCAGAGGCCGCAGAGTAGAAAGACTATCAGCAGATTGACAATGGTACGGCCAGAACCCTTTCTACTGCCACCCAGAGGAATATAAAGGTAATCCCGCAACCAGGTGGACAGGGAGATATGCCAGCGCCGCCAGAACTCCCTGATAGATCGTGAGATATAAGGATAGTTAAAATTTTCCGGCAGATGAAAGCCAAACATCTTCCCCAGTCCGATGGCCATATCCGAATATCCCGAAAAATCATAATAGATCTGCAAGGTGAAGCAGATGGCCCCCAGCCAGGCATTCGCCATACCAAGCTCCTGGAAGGGCAGATTGAAAATCTGATCTGCCTTTACCCCGAGGGGATCTGCCAGCAGGACTTTTTTGGCAAGACCAAAGGTGAAACGTTCTGCCCCGGCAGCAAATCCGGATATGGTCACACTGCGCTGTAGCAACTGCCTGGATATATCATGATAGCGAACAATCGGCCCCGCAATAAGTTGCGGGAACATGGCAATATAGAGTCCGCAATTCAGGAGGCTCTGTTCTGCAGGTGCCACCCGGCGATACACATCAATAAGATAGGATATGGCCTGAAAAGTAAAAAAGGAAATTCCTGCCGGAAGATGAATATTGGCAATCTGCCAGGACTGCTCCAGATCTGGAGAAAAAAAGAGGGGGGCTATGGCCGCCAGAGTAAAATGCAGGTATTTAAAAACAAAAAGAGGTAAGAGGTTACAGCACACCCCCAATGCCAGCAGCAGTTTTTCCTGCCTCCCAGAACTTTTCTCTATGCTGCGGCCCAGAAAAAAACTGAGTACAATGGAACTTAGCAGTAAGATAACGTACCCACCTTCCCCCCAGATATAAAACAGGAGACTTGCCGCAAACAGAAGATGGTTACGATAGTTTCTGCCAGCCACCACGGTGCCGATAAGCACCAGGGGCAGAAACAGAAAGAGAAAGGTAACCGAGCTAAAAATCATTTTAGTACCATCCACTCCACAGGGAGTTACAACGCTCTTGCATGACGCTCTCTTTCCTTGTATTCATCGCAATATTCAGGTAAACAGCTACTGTACAATCTACCCCCTACTATTTACATGAAAGACCGATAAAATACCATGACATTAAAGACTGGAATATATGTGGACGCCGAAAATATCCGCCTCTGTGGTGGTTATGGAATGCGTTATGATGTGCTGGTGGATCTCGCCTCCTGCGGCGGCTCCCGCATGCTCCGTGCCAACTGTTATCTTGCAGAAAATGGCGAACGCACTAAAGAGGATCGGGAGTATCGCCTTAAACTCTATCGCTACCACGATATCCTGCGCCAGTGTGGCTTTAAGGTGATTAAAAAATTTGTGAAACACTTTGTGGACGACGAGGGAATCCTCACCACCAAGGCCAATGCCGATATGGATCTGGCCATTGATGCCC
>CAYWMZ010000342.1:0-3420 GCA_964459485.1 uncultured Desulfocapsa sp.
GTATCAAGCAGTGGGAAAATGATCTTACTTTCACGAACACCCACCACCTTTCCCATGGGAAGATAATGGTCGGGATCAACGCCAACATTACGTCGCAAGGAAAGCAGGTGGTTAGCAAACAGGGCCACCCGAAAAATAGACGGTCTTCTCGTCCCCTTACCATATAAGGGCATAAAACAGGGAAGCGGATGGACTCGTTTTGGAAAATGCCGGAGAAACCAGGCCCGTTCTCCAACAGACTCCCGAAAACGGTGCAGGTCAAGGCTCTGAAGATAGCGAAGACCGCCATGAATAATTTTCAGACTATTAAAGCTGGATTGTTCTCCAAAATCACCTTGTTCAAGGAGCAATGTTTTCAAACCCCGTCGACCTGCTTCCAAGGCAAGTGTGATTCCGTATATTCCGGCTCCAATTATTACAGCATCATATCGTCCTTTAGCTGCCACACCGGGGTTACGCGTCATCACCATTTAAATCAGCCCCTCTTTTTTATACCATCGAGCGGTGCGCGACAGCCCTTCCTGCAAACTAATTTTTGGTGCATATCCAAGCATGCGCTTTGCTTTATCTATTGAAAAAGCACGATCTTTGGAAAAAAACTCGACCCGCCGGGGATAGATTGGAGGGCTAACACCGATCTGCTTACAGACTTTATCACAGAGCACCGAGGCAAGATATACTGGAGTGTATGGAATGCGGATACCAGTATTGGACTTCCCCAGAACTTCCGCAATCTGATCCACAAGTTCCCGGAGTGTGGTGTAGTGTTCGCCACCGAGAGTAAAAACCTCACCAAGGGCTTCCTTCCTGGAACCACAGAGTAGAATGCCATCAATCAGGTCATCAATGTATGTCATATGATACAAGACCTTACCAGATCCAATCATCACAAAGAGGCCCTTAGAAACGGGTCTAAAGAGCTTTAGAAATCTGGTATCACCCGGCCCATAGATTCCCACGGGACGAAATACAGTTCCCGGGAGTCCTTCCTGAAAGTATCTAAGAGCCAATAGCTCCCCTTCCTTTTTAGATTCCTGATAATGATCACCCGGCTTAAACCGATAATTCTCATCAGCAGGAGGATCATCAATCTCTCCTTGCACTCCTACCGTGGAACAGTGAACAAAACGACCTACTCCACACTCTTTTGCGGCATCAAGCAGATTGCGCGTTGCCTCCACATTCACAAGAGTGAACATATCTTCTGTTGAATGTTCAGTGCGATAGGCTGCTGCAATGTGGTAAACACAGTCAAAGGAGGTAAAATTTTTAGCTACATCCTCTTTGCTGGTTATATCAGCAGCAACGCAGTTTACTCCAATTTCCTGTAGATATTTTATTTCACTTGAAGGACGAACAAATGCTGTTACCTGTTCTCCATTTTCAACCAGACGTTCACAAAGAGCCTTACCGGTAAATCCGGTGGCTCCCGTGACAAGAATATTTTTCACCTACTACTCCTCCAACCAGAGTTTCTGCCAAGACTGAAACATAATAAGAGCCCACAATATATGGCTATGATTTGCCTGCCCGCTGCAATGTTCTTTTTTCAACTGTTCAACCCTGGCTACCTGGAAAATTCCCTGCCCCCGAATTTTACGCGCATCAAGCAAATCTTCCATTAAGGGCCGGAGGCTCGTGGAAAGCCACTGTTTGATAGGGATACTAAAACCCTCTTTAGGACGATAGACACATTCACGGGGAAGATGTCTGGCCGCAACTTTTTTCAGGAGTGCCTTGGTCTCTCCTTTCACAATTTTGTACTGGGCAGGCATCGCAAAGGCAAGCTCCACCAAATCCACATCAAGGTATGGAACTCTCGCCTCTAAGGAGGTGGCCATGGACATGCGGTCCACCTTAGTGAGAATATTGTCACACAAGTAGCTTTTGGTATCCACATACAAACTTTTGTTCAGGGGGTGCCGATCTCCGGCCCTTGAAAAAAGATCCCTGATATGTCCCGCCACGGGGGTGTTAATCTGTGCCAGTGCCTCTGGTGTAAACAGGAGTGCCTGCTCAAACTCCCCGGCAAAAATACGCCAACGGGTGTGTGAAAGGTCAGCGGGATGTTCGAGTCCTTCTATAAACCTTTTAGCCTTGTTAATCAGCCCTTTTTTCACGGACTGCGGTTTAACCGAACGAACGAGAGGTTCTATTAAGCTCTTTCTGATAAGGGAGGGGAGCTTTGCATACTTGAGAGCCATTCCATCTGCCATATAGGTGTCATATCCACCGAAAAGCTCATCACCGCCATCGCCACTGAGTACCACGGTTACGTCCTTACGAGCGAGACACGACACCAGGTAGGTGGGAAAAATGGAAAAATCCCCAATGGGATCATCCATAAAATACATGAGATGGTTAAAAAGCTCCAGAATATCTGGTTTAATCACTTCGTCTCGGTGCTCAACACCTAGATGCGTAGCAACCTGCTGTGCCCAGTGCAATTCATTGTAGGAAGGATCATCAAAACCGATACTGAAAGTTTTTGCGCCTGGCATGGCAGCAGCAACCAGAGAAGAATCAACACCTCCAGAAAGAAATGCACCAAGCGGTACATCAGATATTCGCTGTCTTTGGACACAATCATATAATAGAGCATCCACCTTATCTTCCCAATCGGTGATAGAAAGAGAGCGATCTTCCCCCTCGGGGATATCCCAAAATTCCTGTGGCGCAATGACTGGATCTTGTAGGTTGATTGCAAGAGTTGAGGCAGGTTTTAGTTTATGAACCCCCTTGAAAAGGGTCATATCACCTGGGACATACTCCCATGCTAAAAACTGTCCCAGGGCATCAAGATGGAGAGTTCTTTCTACAACTCCACTTGCAAGTAAACATTTTATTTCAGAACCAAATACCAGGTGTTTCCCTGTGAATGTGTAGAAAAGTGGTTTAATCCCAAGGTGGTCACGAACCAGCAACAGCTTTTTTTGTTTGGTGTCGTGAAGAGCAATGGCAAACATACCGTTGAGGTATCTGGGGAAATCATCACCATATTCTTCATAGGCATGGACAATAACTTCGGAATCACTTCGACTCTTAAAAGTATGTCCTCTTTGCAAAAGAACAGTGCGGAGCTCTTCAAAATTGTATATTTCTCCATTAAAAACACAGAGAATAGAACCATCTTCATTGAAGATAGGCTGATTGCCCCCGTCAAGATCAATAATAGAGAGCCGCCTCATGCCAAGACCCACCCCATCCCTGATATCATAACCATACGCATCAGGACCGCGGTGACGAATAACATCGCACATACGTTGCACCTGGCCCACGTCTGGTAGCGATGCTTGATTAAAGGAGACTATTCCAGCTATACCACACATAAATTATTCAAACGCACCATTAGGAAAAATGAAGAAACAGTGGTACAGAAAAGCACCACTCCGAGAACCCCACCTGATTCTTTACACAGAC
>CAYWMZ010000343.1:0-3414 GCA_964459485.1 uncultured Desulfocapsa sp.
GCCATGTCATCCAGCGCCTGGAGAAAATCCGGTGTCTTGAGAAGTTCCGTGTTGGCAGGTTTTCATAATGCAGATGATGCCATCACTCTGATGCGTGATGGACAGTTTACTTCCTGCAATAACAAACAGGTGGAAATGTTGGAAGCCACAAGCAGGGAAGAGCTACTGCAATGTACCCCGGCAGATGTGTCTCCTGAAAGACAGCCGGATGGGCAGTTGTCCGATGACAAGATTCAGACCATGATAGCCAAGGTAATGGAAACAGGTTTTCACCGCTTTGAGTGGGTTCAAAAAACAATTACCGGAAAATGCTTTCCAACCGAAATTTCCCTCACAGCACTCTCAGTTAACGGAGAACTCGAATTTCATGCCATCAGTAAAGACCTCAGTCAGCAGAAACAGTATGAGCAGAATCTTCAGGATGCAGCGGACAGTGCCATAGCAGCCAGCCGCAGTAAGGATGAATTTCTTGCCAATATGAGCCATGAGATCAGAACACCCATGAATGGTATTATTGGTCTCACCCGCCTCGCTCTAGAAACAGAGCTTACGGCAAAACAGCGACAGATGCTGGATAATGTTCTCTATTCTGCAGAAACTTTATTGAGTCTTCTAAATGACATTCTCGATTTTTCGAAGATTGAAGCAGGTCAACTTGCCCTGGACGATCACAATTTCAACCTGGAAGCCATGCTAGATCATGTTGTCTCCACTCTCTATTTCCAAGCTCAGGAGAAACAGCTTTTTTTGGAGGATGCATCAGACTACAGCACCCTCCCCGCTTTTGTCATAGCAGATGAACTGCGACTGCGCCAAATCATTATCAATCTGGTAGGAAACGGAATTAAATTTACACAAACAGGGGGGATTACCATAAAAGCCAACATGGAAAAGCAGCAGGGAGAAGAGTTTATTCTCCACTTCTCAGTGCAGGATACAGGTATTGGTATCCCGGCTGATAAACAGCAGTCTGTTTTTAATGCCTTTACCCAGGTAAACACCTCGACTGCTCGTGAATACGGCGGTACAGGTCTGGGGCTTACCATTAGCAGGCAGCTGATTGACCTGATGGGTGGCAAAATATGGCTTGAAAGTGTGGAAAACCAGGGAACAACATTTCACTTTACAGCACGGGTACGGCAGGGAACGGAAGAAGAGTTTAGTAAAAATATCCATACGATATCCACAATTAAAAGAAGTCTTCACATTCTTCTGGTTGAAGACAATAGATTTAATCAGGATATTGCTGTGGCGGTATTCGAAAAAGACGGACATCAGGTGGAAGTTGCTGAAGATGGAATGGAAGCCCTGAAGGCATTAGTCAGGGATGACTGGGATGTCGTATTTATGGATATTCAGATGCCGATACTTGACGGTCTGACAACAACCACCATAATCCGCAATTGTGAGGCAAAAAAACCCGCCGGTTTGGATGATACTCTCCTTGAGAAAAATCTTACCCGTAAACTGGCTGGAAAACAAACCCCAATTGTCGCAATGACAGCCAATGCCATGAGCGGTGACCGACAGAAATGCATTGATGCCGGAGTGAATGAGTATTTGACAAAACCATTTATGCCGGAACATATCCATGAAGTTCTGAACCTGCTTTTTAATGAAGAAGAACGGAAGACAGTTCCTGCACAGACACAGGTTGCAGACAAACGTTCAACGGAAGTAATTTCAGGTCAGGCATTAACAGAACTTGTGAAAAATCATCTGAAAACAGTGTATAAAATGGATGACAGTCAAACAATACGGATGATACAGGGTGCCGCAACTTCTCTGCAGAAATCCTTTACTACCATGGAGAATGCATTAGAAACAGAAAATTTTTCAGCCCTGCAGCAATCAGCCCATAGCATTAAGGGTACTCTCCTGAATATGGGCCTTCAACACCTGTCCGAACTGGCATCTAGCATCGAAACAAACGCAGCAGCACATAGCACTCCAGTTCAGGAGGAAGAATATAGCTTTTTTAGCACTTCCATAAAATCGTTTATTAGCAAAACGCAGGCCGATGCCTTAAAATGACAGGCTGGTTTCTCATATAAGCAGTGCAGATATTAATCAGCAGGTATGGTAAAAGTGTATTACTTCTCTTGTTTGACTTTCAACAACAAAGTTGTTGTCTCATTGCTTGACAATTGTGTGAGTAAAGACAGCCCACGGGTCAATAACGGTGACTTTACAGACAAGGCACTCCAACCTGCCATTTGTTTTCCCGGCTTAAAACCTGTCAAGGCCTTTCTTGTTTCCTTGCGTCTTCCTGATTGGGTGAGTAGTTACAGGCATTTTACTTTTTCCCAAGGGCAGAGTAGGTTTAGCGTACATAATAATTTTCCCTACAAACCGTTACTCTAGCCTCTCTGACATAAGCATGAATCCGGAACCTGTCCACTGGAGTACCATACTCTTCTCTATTCTGCTTCCCCTGGCAGATTTCCTGATCCGAATCGGGCTGTCCATCCGGGTTATCATGCGGAATCGTCAGTATGGGGTAACGCTGGCATGGCTTATCGTTATCTTATTCCTGCCTTTTTTGGGCGCACTTATCTATCTCTTTCTTGGTGAAAACAGGATAGGAGAAACCAGAGCCAAACGAGCCAATAAGTCCCTGGGACACTATTTAAAATGGCTGGAATCCCTCCAGGCCTTCAAACCTGTCGATTGGAGCAAGCTTCCCCCTTCCCTTGAACCCATCCATATTCAGGCCGATACCCTTCTGGGGATCCCCACCATGGATGGAAATAAGCTTGAGATTTTTGAAAAGCCGAAATGTATTATGCGTGCCATCATTCAAGACATTGATGCAGCACAATCCACCTGTCACCTCCAGTTTTATATCTGGCATGAAGGGGGTACTGCAGATGAGGTAGTGGCGGCCCTTATTCGGGCGGCAAAGAGGGGCATTACCTGTCGAGTTCTTATCGATTCCATCGGTTCTAACGACTTTTTGAAGGGAACAAAGATACGGGAACTTCGCCTGGCCGGGGTTCAAATCGAAGAGTCCCTTCCAGCCGGCTTCTTCAAGGCCCTGTTTGTCCGGGTGGATATCCGTAACCATCGAAAGATTGTTGTTATTGACGGAAAGATTGCCTATACCGGTAGCCAGAACCTGATTGATCCAGGTTTTTTCAAACAAGATTCAGGGGTTGGCCAATGGGTGGACATCATGGTTCGAATTCAGGGACCTGTGGTGGAAGCCCTGGCCGGTACATTTATCAGTGACTGGTTCCTGGAAATCGACTCAGAAAGGAATAGCTCCCATTCTCTTGATCAGGACATTGAACATATACGTCAGATAGCAGACATCAGACACCTCGAGACAAAGGGGGATATTCCCATCCAGTTGGTTCCCTCGGGGCCTGGTTTTGCGCCGGACGCTATCCATCATCTACTCCTTACCACCAT